>NZ_JAWDID010000022.1:0-90242 GCF_032464875.1 Allobosea rubneri | reverse complement strand
CAAGCCAACAAAGCACTCCATCGCTCTTCTCCCTGATCCGCTGGGCTGGATCGGTGGAGCCTAAAGCGCATCGGCCACCGCCGCATCGCATCCGCGACGCGAGCCCAATGGCCCAACCTTTTTCATGCACGGAGAACATCACGGATCACGCTGAAGCTCAGCGGGTGTTGATCGCGCATGGCTACGAGCTCGGCAAGACCGGTCCGTCCGGCAATGGCGACGACGGCATATGGGGCAACCTGTCCCGGACCGCATGCGCTGCCTTCCAGCGGGGGGGGGCGCGGACTGGCGGCGACCGGACTGCTCGATGCCGAGACGATCAAGGTGCTGCAGGCCGCGATAGCGGAGAAGGCCGAAGGGCGCCCGCCCGCGCTGCTCGATCGCGCGAAGTTCTTCGCCTACCTCCGCTCGGGCAAAGCTCCGATGTTCGGCACCTCGCTGTCGCGCAGTCAAGTTGCCGGCATCGAGGGCATTCTCGACGCATTCGCGGTCACCGGCGACGGTCGCGACAAGACGCTGGCGTATGGGCTGGCAACGGCGCGTCGCGAGGTCGGGGCCGGCATGGTCCCCGTGCGCGAGGGTTTCAAGAAAACCGATGCCGAGGCACGCGCTTATGTACTGCGCCACTATCCGACGAAGTACGGCAAGCCGGCCGGGCCGTGGGGGCACGTCTACTACGGCCGCGGCATCGTGCAGCTCACCTGGCTCAGCAACTATGAGCGCGAGGGCATCGCGGCGGATCCTGACAAGGCCCTCGAGCCGAAGTTCGCGGCCGAGCTGATGTTCAAGGGGCTGCTCGACGGCCGTTGGAACGGCAAGAGCGAGGGGGCCTTGCCCACTATCTCCCGACCGGCGGCCCTGACGATCTCAAGAACGCCCGGCGGACGGTGAACATCACCGACCACTGGGGAGAGATCGCCGGCTTCTATCACCAGTTCATGGGCGCAAGCGCGTTCGCGCGCGCCTGACCCCGCCGGCGGCCGGCCGCCGCCGTCATCATCCTGGAGATCATCATGAAGCTGTTCGCCTATCTGGGCGCGCTGGCGCTCGCCTGCGTCGTCGTCATGCTCGCTGCTGTGTCTGTCGAGGCGCAGACGCTCAGCGATTCCCTGCTCGGCGTGTTCCGACCCTATCTGATCGAGCTCGCTGGCATCTTCGTCGGGGCGCTCGCGGCCTGGCTGTTCAAGCTGGTCCGCGAAAAGCTCGGCCTCGACATCGAGGCGCGTCACCGCGAGGCGTTCCAGATCGCCCTGACGCAGGCGGCCGGCATGCTGATCCAGCGGCTCGGCTCGGGAGGTATGGCCATTCGCCTGCCTGTCGACAGCCCCGGCATCGCCGACGGCGTGCCCTATGTGCAGCAGGCCGTCCCTGACGCTGTCGCGCGCTTCCGGCTCAATCCCGATGAGATCGCCGAGAAGCTGACCGCGAAAATTGGCTTCGTCGCCGCAGCCGCCACGGCGCGCTGATCTGGCGAAGCCTATTGATGGCCGTGCCTACCTGAGAGGTGATGCGGAGTGACTGACATGAGCAGGCGCGGCGGCGGAGGTGGCGCACCAGATCATCAAGCACGGTACAACATCGGCGCACTGGAGCAGCGCGTCTATGGCCTAGAGCAGGGCGTCGCGGGTCTCTCCAATCAGATGTCCGGGCTGTCTCAGCAGATCGCCGCTCGCGGCAAGACGAACTGGACGGTCATCATTGGCTTCGGCGACATCGCCCTGTCCTTCATGATCGCAATAGGCGGCATGGCCTATTGGCCTATCCGTGAGACGCAGAGCGATATGAAAGCGACCATCGCCAAGCTCACCGACCTTCAGGCCGGCCTCGGCGAGCGCTTCGTTTCGATCCGCGAACTCGACGCCAGAAGCAGCCGGACGCGCCAGGACATCGATCGCCTGAACACAGACTTCACCGCACTCGACGTGACGAGCCGTCGCTCGATGGAGCAAGGCGACGCCAATTTGCAGCGGCAGATCGACGATCAGAAGAAAGCCTTCGGCGAGACCTATAGCCTGCGCGACGCCATGCAGCAGTTCCGACGCGAGCTCGACGAGCTTCGAAAGCGTGCGCCGCCCTGAGATCGCATCCGCGATGGCCTGGCTGGCCGAACCGGCTTCGAGTGGCTCCGGACCGCTCGGGTTGATGCCTCCCTGTTCAACTGGCCCCGCTGGCTCGCGCCGATGGGGCCTTTTTTGTGCGATCTCTCTGCGCGCCGCTCGCCCTGACTCGGATTGCCGGTATTCCGCCAGCCACTCCGGTGGTCGGTTGGCTGAGGATGGGCGCGTTTGCACGATGGGTAGCTTATTGATCTACCCATACGAATACGTCAGTTTAGGTTAGGTCTTTGGTGGGCCGAAGTTGCGCTAGGGGAAAAAAAATTGATATCCGCCTTATCTTCTCGTCTCAAAGGCTTGCGGGAAACGCTGCGTGCTGACACGGCGAAAAGCAAACGCAAAGTGGTTTATACATGCCTTTTTGGATACTCGGAGCCATTTCTTGACCAAATAATTGAAGATGATGGCGATACTGATTTCGTTTGTTTTACGGACGACCCGAGTCTGAGATCGGATTTCTGGAAAATCGTATTGATGCCGCCATCTTTGCTCGACCCTCATCGGCGATCGAAGGGCTTCAAGCATCGTCCTCATCTATTTTTTCCGAAGCACGAAATGAGTTTATATATCGATAATACTGTAAGATTGTTGAAGTCGCCAAGTAATTTATTCGACATCCTAGAAGAGAATGAAGAAAATATAATATTGTTTGCGCATCCTTACAGAAATTGCATTTACGATGAAGCGGAGATTGTCAAATCTGTTGGATATGACGGACTTGATGTGATCGACGCTCAAGTTAATTATTATAAGAGTATCAATGTTCCGCCGCAAAATGGCTTGCATGCAACGACATTTATCCTTCGTAGGCATAACAATCCAGATGTCATGCATGCAATGGATGAGTGGTATTATCAATTATTGCGCCACTCGAAGCGAGATCAGATTTCTTTTGATGCTATTCGCTATATGCATAGTATGAAAGTTAGAGTGTTCGATGGCGAGCTTACCAATAATACCTATATGGTATGGCCCACTGTACCGGGCGGCAAGCGTCTGCCGAGGGATTTCGACGATTCGGAGTACTTGGAGTTGCATCCGGACGTTGCGCAAGCAGGTTTAAACCCCAGAAAGCACTATCTCGATTATGGGATTGATGAGGGACGGCCTTATCGCATCCCGTCAAACACGAACGCCGCCAGCGCCGAGCCCAGTAAGCCAGCCATTCCAGCCGAGCATGGTGAGCAACTCGATTTCGACGCCAACTGGTACTTGACGATGTATCCCGACGTGGCCGCCTCGGGGCTGGAGCCACTCGACCATTACCGTCAGATCGGAAATGCTCAAGGCCGCTACCCAGCGCCGCAGCAACGGGTCATGGGCAGCGCCGGGCACTGGATCTACTTTAATCCAGACGATGCAAGGGGACGGGCTTTACTCGCCGCAGGCGGTGCACTCAATCCGGCGACCCATTGCGCTTGGCATCTCCTGCTCGGGAGTGGGGCTTGGACCCATGTCATCGACGTTGGTGCGAACTACGGCGAAATGCTCGCCAACGGCGGATTGCCTCCTGAAGCAGCAGTAGTTGCAATCGAGCCCAATCCGATTGTTCGCGCACGCCTCCAGGAAACCCTAGATGCCGCCGGCCTGGTGGCAATGGTCCTGGATGAAGCTGTTTCCAATGCTGAAGGCCAGCACGTGCTGCAAATTGATGAGAGCTGGTCCGGAACCTCACGCCTTGCAGATGATACCGAAGGCGATGGGCATCCGGTTAGAACTACGACGCTCAGCGACGTTATCCGGCGAGCCGGAGAACTACCGCTTGCAGGCATCAAGGTGGCCGTGAAGATCGATGTGGAAGGGCACGAGATCGAAGTCCTGCAAGGCATCCTCAACGATCTGCCCGTCCTAGGAGATTTTGCGGCCCTGATAGAAGTGGAGCATGCTTCGGCCGAAGGGTTGGATTGGTTCGACCAGCATTTTAAAATTCAAATGTTGAGGGAGATCCCACTGCCGGAACTTGTTCCTATTGAGCCAGGAAAGCTGCGGGCAGCCCTTTCATCCGACCTTTATTACAAACGCGATATTGTGTTGCGGCGGCGCATACAAGACTGACCATAGCCGAGCTACAGCCCAACGCTCGGCCTTTAGCCGCCGTCATCCTTCAGGGGCGGCGGCTCCTTTGGCGTCCGGCGTCCAGTGGACGAACTGGAAATAGCTCTCGCAGACCCAGAGGCGGTCGCCGGGCTGGATGGTGGGGCCAGCACCGACGCGTCCGGCCAGCCAATCGCCGAGATGGCAATCGCCACTGTAGCGATCGACGATCCACCAGCGGCCCTCAAACTCGTAGGGCTGCTGCTTCAGCCCCCGTCGCGTCTGCGTCTTAGTGCCGGCGCGAAGGGCCGTGACCATCGGCGCGCTGAAGGGGACCTGACGGTCAGCCATCACGCCACCTCCGCCTGGGTGGGGGAGGGGCGGATCGGAACATTCTGACAGGAGAGAATTCCCCAACGATTCCAATCAGGGGGATTTACGCGAACGTGTGATAATGACGCTTGAGAAACGCCAGTTTTCCGAGGCCTTCTAAGCTGCTGGTCGCAGGTTCGAATCCTGCCGGGCTCGCCATTGATTTCGCGCAGTAATCCGCCTTTGTTCGGATTGCCGTTCTGACAGCTGGACCGCTGGTCATCCGGGCTTTCGGCCGCCGTTCACCTGCATGACCCGGCTTTCCAGTGCGGCAATGGGCTGGCGCATTCTGCTTGTCGGAGCTGGTTCGGCGCTCCCCCGACCGTCCTTATGGTATGACGAGCCCTCGCGCCCGCGACTTGCTGGTGAGGCGGCATGTGCAGCCGGTGCCGATCGTTGCGCGGCGCGTCAGCGTGCATGTCCGCTGCGGTGTCTCGCAGCGACGCCCGGTCCGGCGCTGCGCCTGGCCTTCCACAAGGCCATAGCGAGGCACATAGGCGGGGCCTGACATCGACCGTGGTCCCACGGGGTTGATGCCATAATCGATCGGCGGGCCGGCGCCCGGGATGCCCCCTCCGTCAGAGTGCAGCCTGATGTCAGGCACATGATCGGTGATGGAAGGTGGCCCCAGGCCGCGCCGCGGACCATCCGGCGTGAGCGGGGCGTTGCCGGGCGTGCCGATATACTGGGCGTCGGCGGGAAGGCTCAGCAGCAAGGCCAACGCCGCCGCCGTCCTTGCAATGGCAAATGCCTTCATGGCGGACCACCGTGCAGCTTGGGGCGGGATCAGGAAAGCCCAGTCAAGTCGTCGGGGCGCAGGATCGCGCGTCGCGCCCCATGATAACGGTGGATCATGGTGCGAAGCCAGCCCGATGAAATCGCCGGCTCCGCCCGGTCTCGCCCGGTTCGGCAAAGGCCGGACGCTTCTGTGCGTTCTGCTGATTGGCCTGGCCGCGCGCGGGGCCGGGCCAATCGTGCATGTCAGGTCGCGGTCGCCGCGGCCGTAAGGGCTATCTCAGTAGACCCAGCGGCAGACCCGGCGGCGGCGGCCGAACCGGTCGCGCGTCACGGTGCAGACCTGGCGACGCCGGCGCGGCCCGCGATAGTACTGGGTAAACTCCGCAGGCGCCTCATCGAGCTTGGCGACGGTGTCGAGAGGCAGGTCGGACGCCTTTGCTGCCTCGCTCGCGACCATGCTGCCAACCGCGGTGACAGCGGCGCCGCCGAACATGGCAGTGAGAAATGAACGTCGATTCATTGGAAGCTCCTTCGGGTGAGGGCCCCAACAGAGTCGCGCAAAGTTAACAAATGGTTGCCGGGAACGGTGGTGTCGGTGGCATTCGTCGTCCGAGATTGGGCACCTCTCCTCATGCTCCGGAAGCCCGTCCGGACGAAGTCGATCGCGAGGATCGCCCCGTTGGCGAAGGACCCGCTGGACAGGACATGCGCGACCGGGATCTTGCGACAGCCGGTTCCGTCGACCACAGCGCCGACGACGTTGAAGCGGGCATATTTGGAGGGGTCACTGACCTGCAGCAGCTTGATCGTGCCGCGCAGCGTAGTGTTGGTGCTGTCGTCGAAGCTGTCGAGCCAGCTGGCGATGCTAGTGCCGTAGCGGTCGAGATTGTCGATGAAGAGCTGCGTGGTCGAGCCCGGCAACACATTGTTGAATTTGAGGAGCCCGTTGCCGGGATCAGAGTCGGTGACGCCGTCCGAGAAGGTGACCATGATATCGGGCGTCGGGCCGGCCGGGCCGATCACCCCGGGCCCGCCGGGCGCGCCGGCGATAGCGATCACCCAGTCGGCGAAGCTGCCAGAGCCCTTGGCCACCGAGACGTCGACAGTCAGGTCGGTGCTGGCATAGGCGCTCACCTGGCCGGTCATGAAGTTCACGGTCGGGTTGGCCGCCGAGTAGACCATGACGAAGGCGCCGGGCGCGAAGAACTTGCCGGCTTGCGTGACGAAGGTCTTGCCGCCGGTCCCGATCGCGACATTGCTGGCGGAGGAACCTATCAGCCTGGCGGCCGAGGCCGCGGCGCCGTCGGATCGTTCGATTGGCTGGTCACCACCTACAAGAACCACAAGAGCTACAAGGATCTGAGCGACGGCCAGAAACGCAACCACGAGCGCGGCTTCACCATGGTCGCCGACTATGTGCTGACGAAGGGCGCGCGGCAGGGACCGCGCATCGGGACACAGCCGGTGGCAGATATTACGACCAAGCTGGTCGACGCGCTCTATGAAGCGCTGTTGACCGTCACCGAGACGGACGAGGACGGGAACGAGGTCCAGCGCGAGCGGAAAACCACGACCAACGCCGCCATGAAATCCTGCCGGCGGGGGTGGAATATCGCCTATCGCGCCGAGCCTAGCATCGTTCCGAAGGACAACCCCTTCGCACGCATGGGGCTCAACGAATCCTCGACGCCCAACGTCGACGCGACCTTCGAGCAGCTGAAGGCCTTCGTCGCCAAAGCCGATGCGGAGAACCGGTCTTCGCTCGGCACCGCTGCGATGATCACTTGGGAATGGCTGCAGCGGGGAGAGCACGTCTTTGGGGCATTCGAGGTCGCGCACTATCAGCCGAAAGAGCGCCCCGACGCCGTTCAGATCGTCCACCCGAAGACCGAGAAGGAAGTGTGGTGGCCGCTGTTCGATCCTGAGCAGAGCGAACGCGTCCCGCTGTTCCCTGAGCTCATGGCTAGGTTGGACGAGATCAAGCGCAACCGAATCGGTGGCCTCATGCTCGTCCGCGACTGGAAGGACGACAAAGAGGGGCGCCCTCTCCCCTGGCCGACGGGCAACAAGGGCGATCTGACGTACATGCGCCATGAGGTGAAGCGCATCATCGTCGCCGCCGGGCTACCGGACAACCTGTCCTTCACATCGTTCCGGCACGGCGGGCTGACCGAGACCGGCGACGCCAACATGACCGATCGCGAGATCCTCGCGCAGTCGGCTCAGACCACCGCGAAGGTGCTGCCGCGCTACGTCAAGAAGACCATGCGACAGGTGGCCAACGGAGCCAGTAAGCGCCGCGCCGTGCGAACGGATGGCGGCCAAATGTCAGAATGACCAGCAGGCTACTTGTCAGAATGCCCACGAGAACAAAGAGGAATTCATGAGCGAAATCAATGGCGAGCCCGGCAGGATTCGAACCTGCGACCAGCAGCTTAGAAGGCTGCTGCTCTATCCAGCTGAGCTACGGGCCCGTAGCGATGCGAAGGGCTGGCGCCCCGCCGGAAGTGCAAGGCGTCAGTGCGTCCACTGCCCGACGCGGTTGAACCTGAAATTGTCCGAATAGGCCATCGGGCGCCGCTTCGGCTCGTGCGGCTGCTCGAGGCGATAGGGTATGCCGTTGCGCTCGGCGTAGGCGACCGCCTCATCGGCACTGTCGAACCAGAGCTTGAGCTGGCTCTTCATGTCGCTCGACGAGGTCCAACCCATCAGCGGTTCGATCTCACGCGGCCGCTCCGGCTCGTATTCGAGGAGCCAGCGGCCGGTCTTGGCCGTGCCCGACTGCATCGCCGTCCGAGCGGGGCAATAGATGCGCGCCGTCATGCTCTTCCTCGTCTTCGCCGCCAGCGGCCGGGCCTTTTCGAGAATGGTCGGGGCACCAGGATTCGAACCTGGGACCCTCTGCTCCCAAAGCAGATGCGCTACCGGGCTGCGCTATACCCCGAAGCTCCGCAAGTGCATGAAAACGCTTGCCGAACCGTCGCCGCGGCTTCTCGATGCGCGCTGCGACGCGCAACGCAATAGCACCAAGGCGGCGATTTGGGAACATGCCCGTTTGCGCGCGCGCCAACTCAGCCGACGACGATCAGATCCCGCGAGGTCCGCGAGAGCAGTTCGCAGCCATCGCGGGTCACCAGCACATTGTCGATAATGCGCGCGCCAAGGCGCTCATCCCCGAGGAAGACCGGCGGCTCGACGCTGAGCACCATGCCGGGCCGCAACACATAGTTGCTGCCGCCGATCATGTGGACCGGCTCGCCCCATGTCGGCGGGAATCCGGGCGCGAGGCCATAGCCCGACGTGTGGACCCTGCCCTGCTCCAGCCCGGCAGCGCCGATCACCCGCTTGGCCGCCTCATGCGGCGCCGTTGCCGGGGCGCCGTCGCGAATCTCGGCGATGCAGGCATCGCAGGCGCGCCGGACGATATCGTAGAGCTCGCGCATGCGCGGCGTCGGCGGCCCCAGGCTGAACTGCCGGCCGATGGTTGCGGTATAGCGACGCCAGGTCGCGCCGTATTCGACACTGCCGTAATCGCCCGCCGCAAGCAGGCGCTCGGTCGGCGCACCATGGCTATAGCCGGAGCGTGCGCCCGCGACGAGGTTGATCGGGCTGGCGGCAAGGCCACTGCCGCGGGCAAGCAGGGCGCCATAGACGTTGCCGGCCAGGGCAAGCTCGCTGCGGCCTGGCCGCAGACCGGCCGCGAACACCGCCATCGCCTCGTCGGCAATGGCGCTCGCGCGCCGGATGTAGGCGAGCTCGGCCGGCGATTTCACGAGGCCGAGATCGGGCACGAGGCTGGTCGTTTCCGCCGCCAGGCTGGAGCCGAGCAGCTCGCGCAGGCGGACATAGTGATGCGGGTGGAGGTAATAGGCCGGCACCTCCATGCCGCATCGCGCACGCAGCAGGCCAAGCTCGTCGGCGAGACGCTCGAAGCGCGGGATCGCATCCTCGTTCTCGCCACCGCCGAAGGTCTCGATCCGGTCGACCAGCGCCTCGTCCTGCAATTCGTTGCGCTCGCCCTCGCGCGCCATGATCGTCAGGGGTCCGGAGCCCGGCACCAGCAGGCACTGGAACTCCTGATAGCTCTTGGCGTCCGACCCGGTCAGCCAGCGGATCGAGACCGGGTGGAACAGGATCAGCCAGTCCAGCCCTCGCTCGGCCATCGCCCGGCTGACGGCTGCGCGGCGCGCGGCGAACTCCTCGCGCGAGAAATCATGCTTCGACATGCGGTCCCTTCCCGTCGCGCCGCCCTGCCCGACCGGGCTCAGAGTGCCGGCAAAGGTTGCATCGGGCCGCCGAGCCACTTCTTGTGCAGCTCGTCGAGATCGCCGTTCAGAGTGCTCTGGAAGATCAGCGTGTCGAGCCAGCGCAGCAGGGTGTGCTCGCCGAGCCGGACGGTGACATGGGCGGGCGCGCGGCGCAGCGCGAACTTGAAGTCGAATTCCTTGGCCGGGTTCTTCTTCGCGAGTTCGACGACCACGACGCTGTTGGCGGCCAGCAACTGCGCATGCCCGGAGAGATAGGCCTGGACAGCCGTCGCATTGTCCTCGGTGCGCATGATGTCGGCACCCGGGGCGAGCGCGGTCAGGACGAGGTCCTCGGTCGTGCCCTTGGCGACGGCGACGCGGTTGCGCCCGATATCCGCGGCCGATTTCAAGGCGAGGCCCTTGGCGCCGTAAACCGCCAGCGAGGTGTCGGCATAGGGCGCGCTGTACATGATCTGACGGGCGCGCTCGGCGGTGATCGACATCGCCGCGATGTTCATGTCCGACTTGTCGGTGAGCAGGAAGGGAATGCGGCTGGCGGCCGGCACCGGCAGCAGCTCGAGCTTCACGCCCAGCGCCTTGGCGACCAGCTTCGCCATGTCGATGTCGAAACCTTCAAGCTCGCGATTGGCGTTCATCATGCCGAAGGGCGGCACGTCGGCGAAGACGGTGATGCGCACCACGCCCTTGGACAGGATATCAGCGAGCTTGTCGGCCCGCGCCTCGACGCTCGACAGCAAACCCGCCGCAAGAAAACCCAAAGCCACCACGACCGCCCTGAAACCTGCCTTCATGATCGCTCTCCCTCTTCCGATCACTTCTTGCGATGCAGCGTTGCTTTCGTCTTGCAGGCCTCGACCTCGTCGTTCGTCAGGCCATGCGCGAGTTCATTCGATGCCCGCCTCTTCCGGCGAATAAATACTGGCCCTCCGCGGCCGGCGGAGCGCAAATACGGCTTTCAGCTTGATAGTGACGTAAGGCAAGGCTAACAGCTGCGTATATGCAGTCAAGCTTCACTAATGAATTGATCGGGAGCCTTTGCATGGAGCAGCTTCACGCCGAGCCGAGCAGTCGCCCGGGGCCCTATCCCGCTCCGGCGCTGGAGAAGGGGCTGGAGATCATCGAGTTGCTGGCAGCAGCCCAGAAGCCGCTCTCGACCCGCGCCATCGCCGAAAGCCTTGGTCGTTCCAAGGGCGAGATCTTCCGCATGCTGTTCGTGCTGGTCGAGCGCGGCTATCTCAACCGCGACCCGGCGACGGAGGAGCTGACCCTCAGCAACCGGTTGTTCGAGCTCGGCATGCGCACGCCGCGAGCGCGGCAGCTGGTCGAAGTCGCGGCGCCGGCCATGGAAAGGCTGAGCGAGAAGACCGCGCAATCGGCCCATCTCGTCGTGCTCAACGAGGGCGAGACGGTGGTGATCGCCAATGCCGCGGGAACGGGCGACATCAGCTTCACCTTGCGGCTCGGCTATCGGCGTCCCGCACATGACGCGACCTCGGGCCGCGTGATCCTCGCCTTTCAGGATGGCGAAGCACGCGAACGCAGCTTACAGCCCGCCCAGTTGGCCGACGGCCTGGAAGATCCAGGGTTCTGGGCGATGCTCGACGAGATCGCTGCCCGCGGCTTCCTCGTTGCGGAAAGCCACGACATGCCGGGCGTGACCGACATCAGCGCGCCGATCCTCGACCGGCAGGGCCGCGCCGTCGCCAGTATCGTCATTCCCTATCTCAACCGGAGGAGTGCTCGTACCCGGCACGACGAGGTGCTGGCCGAGCTGCTGGCGACCTGTCGCGCGATCTCGGCCGAGCTGGGCTGAGAAGGGGCCAGCCCGGTCAGCGCTTGAAGAGCGCGTGCTCGACCTTGTCTCCGGCTTTGATGCCAAGCTTCTCGGCGACGCCGCCATTGATCTCCAGCACTGACAGCACCGGCTCGCCGGAGGGGATGGTACGGGTCGAAAGCGGCTCGGTGCGCTCGGCAATCCGCGCCACGGTGCCGTCGGCGCGGATGAAGAGCATGTCGAGCGAGATGTAGGTGTTCTGCATCCACATCGCGACCGGCTCGGTGCGCTTGAAGTCGAAGAGCATGCCGCGATCGGCCGGCATGAACTGGCGGTGCATCAGGCCCCGGGCGCGCTGCTCGGGCGTGCGCATGACCTCGACCTGGAACTCGTGGCGGCCGCTGGCACTCACGATCGCCAGCGGCTCGAGCCCGACGGCAGGGGCGGCCTGCTGCGCCTGCGGGCGCTCCGGTGCCAGAGCTGCGAAGGCGAGCGCCAACACCCCGCAAATGGCCAGTCGCACCCAGCGTCCCGAAGCCTGCATGATCCGTTTCCCCAAAAAGGCCACCAATGCCGCAGAGCGTTGCCGGGACGCGATGGCGAATCTGCGGCCAATGGCAGGCAAGGCCGGCGCGCCGTCAAGCTTTTCACCGGTCCGCCCGTCTTGCGTCTTCCCTTCGCCTTCGCCTTGCGGCAGTTTCAGCGCCAATTCGAAGCCGAACGGAACGTTGGTCCCGGCCGGAAGCGATTTTGCCTCTCGGCTCGACAAACGCGACTTGGCCTCGTCCTTGTCGCGCGGGGCTTCGACACCATGCTCCAGGAGATATCGATGACCATTCTGCCCAGCCAGCGCCTCAGGCGCGTGCACCCGCTCCCGGCGGCGGGTCTGCTGCTCCTGCTGCTGGCCGGTACCGCATCGGCCGAGGACTTCCAGCTCGACAATGTCCGGCTCGATCTCGGCAAGTTCGTGCTCACCATCCCGAAACTCGACGTCAAGGGCACGCCGCTCGACCGCGCAGGCTTCCAGGCGATCTTCCAGGCGGGCCCCGGCAGCAATGAAAGCCCGGTCGCCCGGATGAGCCGCTTGACGGCTGCCGAGATCAGCGCACCGAGCCTGGTGATGGAGCAGAGCTTCGGGCCGCAGAAGCAGATCACGACCTATCGCGACATCCGTTTCTCCGAGATTCGGGAAGGCAAGATCGCGCGCGGCGAGGCCAAGGCCGGCTCGATCAAGGTCGAGGGCTCGACCTCCGGCCAGATGAACGGCGAAATCCTGCGCACGAGCTTCGAGGGGCTCGACCTGCCCCAGATCGCCCGTGTCTTCGCGGACAAGGCAGCGCCTGGCACCGAGCCTGCTATGCAGACCGTCTTCGGCCGGATCGAGCAGGACGGCTACACGCTCGATCTCGGCGAGCTCGGCAAGGTCTCGGCCGGCAAGGCCGCGCTGCGCAACTTCAAGGCCCGCGTCGGCAACGAGCCGATGGGCGAGCTGATGACGCGCATCGTCACGCTCGGCGAGGAGTCCGAGAAGGCGGCGAAAGATCTGAACAGCAAGGAAGATCCCGCCATCACCGAGGCGCGCGACCGGCAGATGCTGCTGGCGATGCTCGCCCTCTTCGATTCCGTCGACTATGGCAGCGGCGAGATCCGCGACGTCGTGATGGCGGTCAAGACGCCGCCGAAGCCAGGCGCCAAGCCTGAACCGGTCGACCTGCGCTTCTCGCGGATCGCCTTCGGCGAGGACACGCCGGAAAAATCGGGCTTCGTGATGGAAGGCCTGAAGTTCGAGGGCGGGGGCGGCAAGGGCTCGATCGCCTCGGCGGGGTATTTCGGCTTCTCGCTGGAGAACACGATCAAGGAGCTGCGCAAGGCCCTGGCCGAACCGGATTTCGACCCGAGCGCGGACGATCTGCGCCGCTTCATCCCCAAGCTCGGCACGATCCGCCTGAGCGGCATCCAGATCACCGCCCCCCAGCAGGGCAAGCGCGGCGCCGCGCCGCTACCGCCGATCGAGGTCGGTCTCGGCACCTTCGAGCTCAAGCATGGCGAGCAGGTCAACGGCATTCCGACCAACATGGCGTTGACCCTCGACAAGCTGACGATCCCTGTCGTCGAGAGCGCCTCGAACCCCTCCGCCAAGGACCTGCTGGCGATGGGCTACCGCAATCTCGACCTGTCCGCGAAGCTCGACCTTGCCTGGCGGGAGGCGAGCAAGGAGTTCGCGATCCGCGCGCTCTCGCTCGGCGGCGTCGGCATGGGCAAGCTCGAAGCCACCGGAACGCTCGGCAATGTCGGTAAGGAAGTGTTCTCCACCGATCTCGCTTTGGCGCAGGTGGCGCTGCTCGGCGCGACGGCGAAGAACCTCGACATCAAGCTGCAGAATCTCGGCCTCGCCGAGAAGCTGATCGAGAACGAAGCGCGCAAATCGAAGCGCAAGGTCGAGGATGTCCGTCGGGAATACGGCACCATTGCGAGCCTCGGCCTCGCCGCGCTTCTCGGCCCGTCCGACGGCGCCAAGGCGCTGGCCGGCGCGGTCGCGCGCTTCGTCGCCAAGCCCGGCAAGCTGAGCGTCTCGGCCACGGCCAAGTCTCCGGCCGGCCTCGGCCTCGCCGATGTGATCACGCTCGCCGAGCCGACCGAGATCTTCGAGAAAATCGACGTGAAGGCCGATACCGAGTGACACAGACAATGACTGGATCCGGCGGCTTTCGTTTGCCGCCGGAGGACGAGGCATGGCGCCCGGGCCGGTTCACCGCATGGTGGGCCGGCCTTCCCGATGGGCCCCGTGTCCAACTGCGCAAGGCCTTCAACAGGCACAACCAGACGCGGATCTATCTCGCGCATATGATCGCCCGGTACCCGGGCCAGATCATCGTCTCGCCCTATACCTATGGCCGGCCCAAGGTGCGTTTTCCCGGAACGGGCACGAGCCTGCGGATCGGCCGCTACGGCTCGATCGCCGACGGCGTCGAGATCTTCATGGGCGGCAATCACCGCCTCGACTGGGTCACGACCTATCCTTTCCCGGCGATCCCGAGCCTCTGGCCGGAAGCCAGGACACTGGACGGCAGCCACACCTCGCGGGGCGATGTCTCGATCGGCCACGATGTCTGGCTCGGCTCGCAGTGCTTCGTGCTCTCCGGCGTGACGATCGGACATGGCGCCGTCGTAGCGGCCCGCGCCGTCGTGACGCGCGATGTGCCGCCCTATGCGATCGTCGCCGGCAACCCGGCCAAGGTGGTGCGCTACCGCATGTCGCCGCAGCGGATCGAAGCCCTGCTCGCCCTGCGTTGGTGGGAATGGCCCGAAGCGGAGATCAAGCGCCGGATTCCGCTGCTGATGTCGGATCGCGTCGAGGATCTCGTCGCGCTACAGGGCGGTTGAACGGAAAACGATTGTCATCACCGCCCCCTACCCGTACGAGAGGGGCCTTCCTCATGCTCGGACTGGTTCATGCACGCTTCTGCCAACGACAAGGCGCGGGTTTTTCGCAAGGCCTATCTCGCCGAGGTCGAGACCGCTCAGCTGACAGTGCTCGATGTCGGCTCAGCGATCGTGGACGGCCAGAGCCTGTCCAACCGCGACGTGATGACGAATCCGGCCTGGACGCTGCGCGGCATGGATATCGAGCCGGGGCTCAACGTCGATATCGCCGTGGCCGATCCCTATGACTGGAAGGAGATCGCGACCGGTTCGGTCGATGTCGTGACCTGCTCCGAGGTCTTCGAGCATGCCGAGTTCTTCTGGATCACTATGCTCGAGATCTCGCGCGTGCTGAAGGGCAACGGGCTTGCCTTCATCACCTCCCCCGGCGGAGGTCCGCGCCATCGTTTCCCGGTCGACTGCTGGCGCTTCTACGACGATGGCTTTCCCGCACTCGCCCGCTATGCCGGGCTGAACCTGCTGGAAGCGCAGGTCCAATGGGTGCCGGCCTATCGCAAGGGCATTCAGTGGCGCGATTCGAGCGCCGTGATGCAGAAGCCCGTGCTCGATGCTGAAGCGGCACGGCTGGACGCGGCGCGGATCGCCATCGGAAAGAGCCTGCGGAACCCGAGGCCGGAGCTCACCGAACTGCAGACGCTCGGCGCGCCGGTGTCCCCCGCGCCGCTCAGCGCGATCCCGGCGATGACCGGAAAATCCGCCTTCGCAGCCCGCGAGGCCGAGCTGCTCGCCGGCAGCAGCGTATTCGTCCGCAAGGCGCGCCTGGTGCTCCGGCAGTTGCGAGAGGCGCGCCGCATCATCGCCACGCCGATGCGCGACCTGCATCTCTAGCCGGTCGCGAACTCCCCCGATCTCCGCAACTCCGAACTCCTGCGGCCAAGGACGTTGTCCTGCATGGCGCCATAGCGAACGGCCGCCGGAGCCGAGCTGAAGCTTGCCGCGAATGTTCGGGGCCGAGCAGTAGCGCATACGAGAGCACTGTCCGGAAGCCCACGGTCGCGAATCTTAGCAGGCCCGGGCGCAGCAATATCGTGCCGCCGCGCCCGAACCCGGTCGAATGACCTGTTCTTTAGCGTCGTCCGCGAGCGATCAGTTGCCGCGGATTTGCTTCAGCTGCGCCTGCACGGCGTCTAGCGTCTCGGCGCCGATCGCGGCGGCATGCTTCTGGTAGACGGCATTCGCCTTCTCGCGCATCCGCTTGAGCTCGTCGGGCGCGACCTCGTTGATGGTCATGCCGAGCTCCTTGAGCTTCGCCAGCGCCTCGTTGGCCTGTTCGCGATTGACCTGCCTCTCCTTGTCGCGCGAGACCGCGGCGCAAGCGGTGAACACGCCCTGCTCGTCCTTCGAGAGCTGGTCCCAGAGCCGCTTGGAGTACATCACCACTGCCGGCGTATAGGCGTGCTGGGTGATCGAGAGATATTTCTGGGCCTCGTAGAACTTGGCCGAATAGATATTGGCGTAGGGGTTCTCCTGGCCGTCGATCGCCTTGGTCTCGAGCGCCGTATAGAGCTCGCCATAGGCGAGCGGCACGGCATTGGCGCCCATATTGCTGAAGGTGTCGAGGAAGACGTTGTTCTGCATGACGCGGACCTTCATCCCCTGCAGATCCTCCCATTTCCGGATCGGCTGACGGGAGTTCGTCATGTTGCGGAAGCCGTTCTCCCAATAGCTGAGATTGACCAGCCCGACGCCGAGAAGGCGCTCCGAGATCTTCTGGCCGACCGGCCCGTCGAGCACGGCATCGGCCTCCTTCTCATTGGTGAAGAGGAAAGGCAGGTCGAAGGCGCCGAGCTGCGGCACCAGCCCGACCAGCGGCGAGGTCGAGGCGACGACGATGTCGAGCGTGCCCGAGCGGACGGCCTGGACCGCCTGCTGATCGCTGCCGAGCTGGGCGTTCCAGAAACCCTGGATCTTCAGCTTGCCACCCGACTTTTCGGCGACGCAGGCGGTAAGCGCAGCGGCGCCGGCGCCGAATGGGTGGTCCTGCGGCACGGCCGCCGACAGCTTGATCGTCCTCTCCTTGATCTGCGCCGCAGCCGGGCCGCCGGCCAGGGTGACAAGGGCGGTCGAGGCCAGGGCGGCCAGGGCAAGCTTCGTCATCGTTTCCTCCACTCCATACAATGCCGCCTCCGGGCGGCTTCTTGACATCTTGATGCTTGATACGTGATGCATCACACATTATCAAGAGACAGCCCTCGCACCTGGAGCCTTGTCTTTGTCAGAACCCTTGACGATGGACCCCGACTACAAGCTCTCGCTCGGCGAGCGCGTAGCGGGGATGCTGCGCAACGAGATCCTGTCGGGCCGCCTCGCGCCCGGCGCGCGGCTCAATCTCGATGACTACAAGACGAGCTGGGACATCAGCATCACGCCGCTGCGCGATGCCGCGAAGAAGCTCGAAGCCGACGGGCTCGTCACGATCTCGCCGCGCAAGGGCGTCTTCGTCGCGAAGATCGACAGCAACGCGCTGTTCGAGATCTTCGAGATCCGGCAGGCGCTCGAGCCGCTGATCACCGAGAAGGCGACGCCGCACATCCCGGCGCAGGAAATCGAAGCCGCACTCAAGGAGCACCGCGCGATCGAGAAGATCGTCTACCCAGCGCGCCGGCTCGAGCGGCTGCGCAAGATCGACGACCTCGTCCACGACCTCGTGCTCAACCACTGCCCGAACGCTCGCCTCGCCCGGCTCGTCATCGGGCTGCGCGACTCGATCATCTGGTGCCGCAACACCGTCCAGCACAGCGTGCCCGACGCCTTCGATCCTTCGCTCGCCGAGCACATCGCCATCCTCGAAGCCCTGGCGACGCGCGACAGCGCCCGTGCTGCCGGCGCCATGGCCGATCATCTGGCAGCAACGCGCGCCCGCACCGAAACCGCCCTCGCCGCCCGCGGCTGAACTCAAGACCGAGACTTTGCCGACATGAAGATCCGTTCGATCGAGACCTACATCCTGCGCACACCCTTGGGGGCGAAGCGCTTCTTCTCCTCCCAGGCCGCCTTTCCCGAGCGCAACAGCTTCCTGGTCAAGATCACCGCCGACAACGGGCTCGTCGGCTGGGGCGAAGGCGGCCAGTACGGACCGCCGGAGCCGCCCATGGCCTGCGTCGAGAAGGTCCTGGCGCCCAAGCTCATCGGCCGGCAGGCCGACGAGCCCGTGCGGATCTTCGAGGAGCTCTATTCCTTCAGCCGCGACTTCGGCCAGAAGGGCACCTATGTCGAGGCGCTGAGCGCCATCGACATCGCGCTGTGGGACCTTTGGGGCAAATCGCTCGGCAGGCCGGTTCACGCGCTGCTCGGCGGCGCCTTCCGCACGCGCGTGCCTGCCTATGGCACCGGCTGCTACTACCCGGACCACTATCGCGACACCGAGCGCATGCTGCGCGAGCTCGCCGAGGAGGCACGCGGCTACCGCGAGGCGGGGATGACCGCAATCAAGATGAAGATCGGCCTGCTGCCGATCGATCTCGACGCGCAGCGCCTTGCCGTGGTGCGTGAAGCCATCGGACCCGAGATCGGGCTGATGGTCGACGCCAACCATGCCTATACCTCGGCTTCCGCGATCCGGATCGGCCGCAGCCTCGAAAAGCACAACGTGCTCTGGTTCGAGGAGCCGGTGGTGCCGGAGGACCGGGAAGGCTACCGGCGCGTGCGCGACGCGATCGACGTGCCCGTCGCCGGTGGCGAATGCGAATACACCCGCTTCGGCTTCCGCGACCTCATGCTCGGCCAGTGCATCGACATCGCCCAGCCCGACCTCTGCTGCGCCGGCGGCTTCACCGAATGGACCAAGATCCTGGCGCTGACCAGCAGCTTCGGCGTCCTCACCGTACCGCATGTCTGGGGTTCGGGCATCGCAGTGGCGGCGGCGCTGCAGGCGATCGCGGTCGCGCCGCAGGTGCCGTTCACTGCGGCCGGCGTGCCGCTCCAGAACGAACCGATGATCGAGTTCGACCGGACCCACAACCCGCTGCGCGACGACCTCCTGGTCGAGCGCTTCGTGCTGCAGGACGGCGCCATTGCCGTGCCGACCGGCCCAGGCCTCGGCGTCGAGGTCAATGAGGCCGAGCTGCTGAAGTACAGCGTCAAGGCCTGACCGCTCAACGAGAAGCACCGCAGCGGAGCCGGTGAACGGCTCCGCCATGAAGGCGGGAGGAAGCATGCAACGACTCGAACACTGGGCCTTCCGCAGCCTCGAAATCATTATGGTCCTGCTGCTCGCGGCCATGACGCTGATGGTGCTGGGCAATGTCGTCCTGCGCTATGCCTTCGACTCCGGGCTCGTCGTCTCCGAGGAGCTCTCGCGCTTCCTCTTCGTCTGGCTGACCTTCATCGGCGCCGTCGTCGTGGCGCGCGAGAACATGCATCTCGGCGTCGAGACGCTGGTCGCATGGCTCGGCCGCCGCGGCCGCGTCACCTGCCTCGTCCTCTCCGATCTCATCACGGTGCTGTGCTGCGCGGTGTTCTTCTGGGGCACATGGCAGCAGGCCGAGATCAACGCGACCTTCTATGCGCCGGTGACCGGCATCTCGATGCTGTGGGTTTACGGCATCGGCTTCTTCAGCAGCGTCGGCATCGGCCTCATCGCCGGCGCGCGCCTGCTGCGTACGGCGACTGGACGCCTCACCGAAGCGGAGATCGCCGCCTTCGCCGGGGAGCTCACCGGCGAGGCCGCCAAGCTCAAGGAGCAGATGCCGTGACGGTCGCCATCTTCCTCTCCGCCCTGAGCGCCGCCATGGCCGTCGGGGCGCCGATCGCCTTCGCCCTGATCTTCTGCGCGCTGGCGTTGATGCTCTGGATGGGCAATTTCGACAGCCAGATCGTCGCCCAGACGATCATCGTCGGCGCCGACAATTTCCAGCTCCTGGCCGTCCCCTTCTTCATCCTCGCCGGCGAGTTGATGAATGCCGGCGGGCTCTCGAAGCGGATCATCAACTTCGCGCTCGCCTGCCTCGGCCATCTGCGCGGCGGGCTGGGCTATGTCGCGATCCTGGCAGCCCTGATCCTCGCCGCGATTTCCGGCTCGGCGGCCGCCGATACCGCGGCGCTCGCCGCGATCCTGATCCCGATCATGCGCAGCGCCGGCTACGACCTCGCCCGCTCCGCCGGGCTGATCGCGACGGGCGGCATCATCGCCCCGGTCATCCCGCCCTCGATCGGCTTCATCATCTTCGGCGTCGCCGCGAACGTCTCGATCTCGCAGCTCTTCCTCGCCGGCGTGGTGCCGGGGTTGCTGATGGGGGCTGCGCTGGTCGTCACCTGGTGGCTCACCGCGCGCAAGGACGACGTCAAGACCTTCCCGCGCCAGGGCTATCGCGAGCGCGGCAAGGCACTGGTCGACGGGTTCTTCGCCCTGTTCATGCCGGTCCTGATCATCGGCGGCATCAAATGGGGCATCGTGACGCCGACGGAGGCGGCGGTGCTGGCCTGCGCCTACGCCTTCATCATCGGCATGTTCGTCTATCGCGAGCTGAAGGTCTCGATGCTGTTCGGCCTGCTGCTCAACGCGGCCAAGACCGCCTCGGCGGTGATGTTCCTGATCGCGGCCGCCCTCGTTTCGGCCTGGCTGATCACGCAAGCCAACATCCCGGCGGAGCTGTCGCGGGCGCTCGAGCCCTTCATGCACAGCCCGACCCTGGTCATGGTCATCCTGATGCTGCTGGTGCTCGTCGTCGGCACGGCGCTCGACTTCACGCCGACCGTGCTGATCCTGACGCCGGTGATGATGCCGATCGTCAAGCAGGCCGGCATCGACCCTGTCTATTTCGGCGTGCTCTTCATCATGAATAACGCCATTGGGTTGATCACACCGCCGGTCGGCATCGTGCTCAACGTGGTGAGCGGCGTCTCGGGCGTCTCGATGGGCGCGGTGATGCGCGGCGTCTGGCCGTTCCTCGTCTCCCAGGTCGTGATCCTCGTGCTGCTGATCCTCTTCCCGTCGATCGTGCTGACACCGCTCGCCTGGATGCGTGGCTGACGGTGGCAGGGCGAGCCGACCGCTCGCCCTGGCTCGCCATTCAGCCCGGCAACCGCGATCAGACGCGCGCTTCCCGCTTGTCGAAATAGGCCTCGCAGGCCTCGGCGACACGCGCGAGCGAGGTATTGTCCACATCGAGGTGGGTCACCCAACGTAGCGTTCCGTAGCGCCCCCCGACGGCAATGCCGCGGCCGCGCAGGAACGTGGCGAAGGCGGCGGTGTCGAGCTCCTTTGGCGCCATGAACACCATGTTGGTGCGTGACGGCCCGGCGCCGAGCGCGGGGAAACGCGCCAGAACCGCCGCGAGGTCCGCCGCGCGCCGATGATCCTCGCCGAGCCTGGTGACATTGTGCTCCAGCGCGTAGATCGCAGCCGCGGCGATGACGCCGGTCTGGCGCATGCCGCCGCCCAGCATCTTCCGGATTCGGCGGGCCTTCTCGATGAATTCCCTGGGACCGACGAGGACGGAGCCGATCGGGGCTCCTAGCCCCTTGGACAGGCACAGCGACACCGTGTCGAACTGGCCGGCGATCCAGGCAGCGTCGCGGTTGCTCGCCGCGGCGGCGTTCATCAGCCTGGCGCCGTCGAGATGGGTGGCGAGGCCGCGCGAGCGGGCGAGCCCGGTCGCAGCCTCAAGGTAGGCGTCGGGCAGGACGAGGCCATTGAAGGTGTTCTCCAGCGCCAGCAGCCGCGTGATCGCAAAATGGAAGTCGTCCGGCTTGATCGCGTTGGCGATGGCGTGGAGCGCGATGGTTCCGTCCGGCTCGTTGGGCAAAGGCTGCGGCTGGATCGAGCCCAGCACGGCCGCGCCGCCGCCTTCCAGGCGATAGGTATGGGCCATCTGGCCGACGAGATACTCCTCGCCGCGGCCGCAATGGGCCATCAGCGCGGCGAGATTGGCCTGCGTGCCGGTCGGGAAGAAGAGGCCGGCTTCCTTGCCCAGTCGCTCGGCGGTCATGGCTTCCAGCCGCTTGGTGGTCGCGTCGTCGTCATAGACAGCGTCGCCGACCTCGGCCGCAGCCATGGCGGCGCGCATGCCGGAGCCGGGGCGCGTTACGGTATCCGAACGGAAATCATCCACGATCATTCAACCAGGTCTCCATTGGCCACGTGTTTGCTCATAGAAGCCGATCAGGTCCGGCTTGCGAAAGGTCGTGCTCAGCGTTCCGGCAGATTGACCGCCGGCCCGCCGAGGCTGGTTTCCTTGAACCTGGCGTTCATGGCCTCGCCGGTCTGGCGCATCGCCTCGATGCAATTGTCGAGCGGCATGAAATGCGAGCCGTCGCCGCGCAGGGCGAGCGAGGCGGCCGCGACCGCCTTGATAGCGCCGATGCCGTTGCACTGGATGCAAGGCACCTGGACCGGTCTCGCCACCGGATCGCAGGTCATGCCGAGATGGTGCTCGAGGGCGATCTCCGCGGCGTTCTGAAGCTGCTCGGGCGAACCGCCCAGCGCGGCGCAGAGACCGGCCGCGGCCATCGCGGCGGCCGTCAGCAGGAAGTCGGCGACCTTGCCGGGCTCGGCGCCGACGCAATGGTCGCGATAATAGCGCAGCACCGCTGGCACGACGCCGGCCGCCCCGTTGGTCGGCGAGGTTACGACCCGGCCCCGGCCGCGTTCTCCTCGTCTACCGCCATGGCATAGACGCCGAGCCAGTCCGAGGCGGCGTGCGGTTAGACACGATTGCTCTGCCGCTCGGCCAGCAATTGGCGATGGATCCGCGCAGCCCTGCGGCGAACACGCAACCCACCCGGCAATTCGCCATCCTGGCTCAGGCCCCGCTCGATGCAGCCGCTCATCACCGACCAGAGACGGGCGAGACCGCGTTCGACCTCGTCCGGCGCCTGCCGGTGGTTCTCGTTGGCGCGCTTCATCTGGCGATCGAGAGCCCGCTCTCACGCGCCATGCGCAGCATCGCTGTCGCATTCTCGGACGGATAGGGCCAGGACGAGCCTTCGGTGACGGCCGGCGGCGCCTCGTGCTCCTGCGCCGTGGCGCTTTCCCCTGGCAAAGATGCGATGTGTCGAGTTTTGGGAAACTCTGCACCCGAGCGGAGCGGCATCTGACCACCAGTCGACCAAGTGACAGATCGCCTGCCAACACTTCACCTGACACTGGAGACAGCGCCATTAGCAGAGGTTGGGAAGTGGTCGGAAAGCGGACTCTACTCTCCCTCCTGACGCCGGCGCGGTGTCCGGGAAATTCCGACTTCGCTTGACCGGTTCCTGCAGGAGGCCTTCTCCGAGGTTCCTTTCTGCTCCGTCGTTCTCACAAACATGCCTGCCGGCACTCACCTTTCCCTGAAGATCCTGCTGGCGTGATCGGTGAAAGGTTTGACGAGATAAGACAGGGCCGTGCGCTCTTCCGTCTGGATGAAGACCTCGACCGGCATGCCCGGCAGCAGCCTGCGGTTCTCCACCAGGGCCTCGTTCTCGAGTTCGATATCTCCGGAATAGTAGGTCGAGCCGTTGCTCGGATCGCGAGAGGTCGCGGGCGAAACGTGGATCACCTTGCCGGAGAATTCCGGCGTGGTGTTCTTGGCAAAGGCAGAGAAGCGCAGCCGGGCCGGCTGCTCCGGCTTGATCTGATCGATATCGACCGGCGCGATCCGCACCTCGACCGTCAGCCTGGCCTGCCGCGGCACGATGGTGGCGAGCCGTGCCGCGGGCGTGATGACGCCGCCTACGGTGAAGACGGTCAGCTCATTGACCGTGCCGTCGATCGGAGCGCGGATCTCGGTGCGGGCGAGCCTGTCCTCGGTCGCAAGGCGTCGATCACCAAACTCCGAGATCTTGGCCTCGACCTGGCGCAGCTCACGCTGGGCCTCAGTTCGCGCGGTCTCGTCGACCGCGATGATCTGCAGCCGGGCCTCGCTGATGCGCAGCTTCGCGCGGGCGAGCGCGGCGTCGATCTCGCCTCGCTCACCGAGCAGGCGGGCCCATTCGCGGTTGACTGTGTAGACGCGCGCACCGTCGATCAGGCCCTTTGAAAAAAGGCCGGCGTATTTCTGCTTTTCAAGCTCGACCAGGCGCAGTTCCTCGACCTTGGCGACGTGCCGCGCCTCCAGTCCTTTGATCTCCTCGCCAGACTGAACGATGCCGATCTCGAGCTGCTCCTTTCGGCTCTGGCGATTGGTCCTGTTGCCGTCGAAAAGCCGCGTCTCGCCCTCGATGATACGCGCTGCATCGCTGGAAAGCTGTGCCAGTTCCGCCGGAAACTGGATCGCAGCAAGGTCGTCGCGCTCGGCAGCCAGCCTGGCTTTGCGCCCGAGATTCTCGCCAAGCTGGGAGTGGATGATCGAGAGCTCGGCGCGCATCTGGACATCGTCGAGCCTGAACAGCACCTGCCCGGCCTCGACCTGGTCGCCCTGGCGCACCATGAGTGCCTGGATGATACCACCGTCGCGATGCTGCACCTCCTTCAGGTTCTGGTCGACCTTGACCGCGCCCTGGGCGATCACCGCACCGTTGAGATTGGCCGTCGCGGCCCAGCCACCGCAGCCGACCACGAGCATGAGCATGAGCGCGGAGCCCGCCACGACATGGGCCCCGAGCCGGAAGTTTGTCTTCCGACCGGCGTCGCCGGGATCGGCTGCATCGACCTGGTGGGCTGTCACGCTACTCTCCCTCTTCGGCGCCGCGGCGCCTGAAAACGCGTCAATTCCGCCGGTTCAGTAGTAATAGAGCCGGTGGCTGCCGAGGATTTCGATGGAGAAATCCCGCTCATCCTGCTGCTCGACGAAGACGTCGACGAAGGTCCATTCGCGGTCGCCGATCTTCTCAATGCGAAACCTGAACGGCTGATCGTCATCGTCCTTTTCGCCGTAGTTCCGCTCGAAGCGCTCGTCCTCGCGGTCACGCTCGCGATCGTCGTCATCGTCCCAGTCGGAGCGGATCTGGTACTGCTTGATGACGAGACGATCGCCCGCCTCGAAATCGAGGATATCGTGAACAAGGTCGCGATCGTCGTCGTCGAGGCTGACATCGAAGGTGAAGGTATCGCAGCCTTCGCCGCCGCTCAGCGTCATCGCCTTGGCGCCGACGGTGAAGTGATCATCGCCGCTGCCGCCGATGACCTCCTCGAGGTCGAAGATCCGGTTGTGGCCGATCTCGATGCCGATCGCGCTGCCCTCGACGAGGTCGATGTCGACACTGCGTCGCGCCTGCGAGAGGTCGAGCGTGTCGTGGCCTTCGCCCCCGTCGTAGCAGTCTTCGTCGCCGTCGAGCGCGGCGACGATGCGGTCATTGCCATCGCCGCCGTGAACCTGGTCGCGGCCGGCGCCGTCACGCAGCGTATCGTTGCCGCGCCCGCCCTCGATGCGGTCGTGGCCGGCGCCGCCATCAACGACGTCGTTCCCGTCGCCGCCGTCGAGATCGTCATCTCCGGCGCCGCCGAACATGGCATCGTCGCCCGCGCCACCCTTTGCCTCGTCGTCGCCGCAGGCGAGCATCATCACGTCGTTGCCGTCGCCGCCCTCGGCGTAGTCGTCACCCGCGCCGGCATCCATCGTGTCCGCGCCATCGCCGCCATAGAGCTTGTCCCTGCCGGCCCCGCCCGACAGATTGTCGTTTCCGGCACCGCCATCGAGGATGTCGTCACCGCCTTCGCCACACAGGGTGTCGTTGCCGCCCTCGCCGAAGAGGCGATCGTCGCCGTCGGCCCCGCAAGCGGCATCGTCGCCATCGCCGAGCTTGGCGGTATCGTCGCCCGCGGCGAGCTGGACCGTGTCTACCCCGCAGCCGCCGATAACCAGGTTGTTGCCGCTGCCCGAGACGGTGACGGTATTGGTGCCCGAGCCGGTCGAGATCACGTTGTTGCCTGAGCCGCCGTCGATCCTGTCGTCACCCTCGCCGCCGTCGATGATGTCATCGCCGTCGCCACCAAGGATGATGTCATTACCCGGGCCGCCGATGAGGTGATCTCTGCCTGCGCCGCCGGAGAGCTGGTCGTTGCCCGCACCGCCGACGATCAGATCGTCGCCGTCATCGCCGTCGATAATGTCGTCGCCATCGCCGCCGTAGAGCTTGTCATTGCCGGCACCGCCATAAATCCTGTCGTTGCCGCTGCCGCCACGGATGATGTCGTCGCCTCGCCCGCCATGGATCAGGTCATCGCCGGCTCCCCCGTCGATGATATCGTCGCCGTCGCCGCCGAAGATGATGTCGCTGCCGCCGCGCGCGTCGATCGTGTCGTTGCCGCCGCGCCCGTCGATCAGATCGGCGCATTCGGTGCCGACGAGGCTGTCGTCGCCATCGGTGCCGATCAGCTCGACGAAGGCGACGATGCTGAGCGAGGCAACCTGCGCAGCGCTCGCCGCGCCATCGCTGACCTCGTAGCGGAAGGTCACTGGGCCGTAATAGCCTTCGGCCGGCCTGAACTCCCAGCCGCCGTCGACCGCGACGACCTGGCCCGAGGAGGCCCGGAGGTTGACGATCGTGAGCGGGTCGGCGTCGGCATCGGATGCGCCTGCGAGGAGCGCGACCGCCGTGATCAGGAAGCTCTTGCAGATGCCGATATCGCCCAGCACGACCGGTGCCGCCACCCGCGGCGCGCGATTTCGCGCCGTCGGCGGATCCTGCGGCTGCGGCGGGTCGATATCGCTATCGTCATCGTGTGGCCGTGACTCGGAATCGGGTGTGACGATCACTGGCGCGAACGGACCTACGACCACCGGCAGGCTGCTCCGCGCGCCACTGTCGAGACCGCTGCTGGCGGCAACGCTGTCGACAACGTCCTCGCGGTTACGGAGTCCGGCTCCCGCGGACGAACCACCGAAGGAGGCAGCGCCGACATTGTCGTTGCCGACACGCTCACGGCCGTAGTCGAGACCGAAGTCTTTCGCCAGCTGGAGTGTAGGCAACGGCAGCAGCGCGTAATCGATCGCTGGTGAATCAATGCCCATGAAATCGGCGATGCCGCCGACCGCCGATAGCATCCCGCCGGAGCCGATCGGATGGTCGGTTTCGCCCGGTTTGTCGTCGAGTGAGCCGGTCTCGTCCTCAGGCTGCCTATCCTCCTCCGCCGGTGCCTCGTCAATGCGGACCGGCCGCATGCGGTTTTCCGCAGCCGCCTGCGGATCGGGCTGGTTGGCGGATGGCTCAGGGTCGGATTTGGCGAGGCTGGGAAAGATGCTCTTCAGGTAGACGGCGACGGCGGTGAGCGCCAGAACGATCGCCGCGGGCCAGCGCGACGAGGGACCCGGCTCGGTCGCCGGCCCTCGGTAGATATCCTGCGCCGCGGGAAGCTGGGACGCCTCGGGCCTGAAGGATCTGACCTCGATCGTCATGCCGACACCCGGTCGTGCAAGGTGTTGAGATGCTCGGTCGCCCGCGGCATCCTGGCTGGGGTGGGAGACATGGCGGGGGTCTGGAGCGGCTGCGGCGTCGGCCCCACCTGGTTCAGTGCGGGCCCGAGAATCTCGCTTCGCGGGCCGAAGCCGGCGAGCTTGCCGCTCTGCACGACGCCGACGAGATCGACCGCCGTCAGGGCGCTCGGCCGATGTGCGACGATGACCACGATGCCGCCACGCCCCTTGATCGTCTCGATCGCCGTCTTCAGAGCGGCCTCGCCCTCGCCGTCGAGATTGGAATTGGGCTCGTCCATGACGACCAGGAACGGGTTGCCATAGAGCGCCCGTGCCAGGCCGATGCGCTGGCGCTGGCCGGCCGAGAGCGAGGCGCCCTGGGGGCCGAGCTGGGTCTTGTAGCCTTCGGGCAGGCGCAGGATCATCTCATGGATGCCGGCGGCCGTTGCGGCCGCGACGATGTCGAAGGCATCGGCCTGCGGATCGAGGCGCGAGATGTTCTCCTCGACCGTGGCGTCGAGCAGGCTCACCTCCTGCGGCAGATAACCCATCGAGCGTCCGAGCGTGTTCTCCGGCCATTGGCCGAGCTCGGCACCGTCGAGCCGGACCGAACCGCGCAGCACCGGCCAGATCCCGGTCAGGGCCCGAACCAGGGTAGTCTTGCCGCCGCCGCTCGGGCCGATGATGCCGAGCGCCTTGCCGGCGGCGAGCTCGAAACTGACATCGCTCAGCAGGATCTGACCGTTCCCTGGCGCGGCCACGGAGATCTTCTCGAGCTTGAGAGAACGGGATGGTGTCGGCAGCGCCATCGGCTCGCTCGCCTGGCTGAGGGCCACCACGGTCTCGCGCAGGCGCTGGAAAGCCCCGCGCGCCGAGACGAAGGGCTTCCAGTTGGCGATCGCCTGGTCGACCGGGGCAAGCGCGCGCGAGGAGGCGACCGAGGCGGCGATGATCGCGCCGGCGGAGAGCTCGCCCTTGATGGTCAGATAGGCGCCCAGCCCCAGCGTCGCCGATTGCAGGACCATGCGCAGCACGCGAGACACCGCGCCGAAGGTGCCGCCGAAATCGTTCGACTTCGTCTGCAGCACGAGATGCTCGCGATTGGCCTGGTTGAAGCGCTCGGCCGCGCGATCGGCGAAGCCCATCGCCTTGAGAACTTCGGCATTGCGGGCATTGCTGTCGGCGATCGTGTTGCGGGCGATTGCGGCCTGGCGCGTCGTGCCGTTGATCTGACGCGTCGCGACCTCGCTCAGCACCGTCAGCAGGGCGAGCACGAAGGCACCGCCGAACGTCAGGGCGCCGAGCCAGGGGTGCAGGAAGTAGACGAAGGCGAGATAGAGCGGGATCCAGGGCAGGTCGAACAGGGCGCCGGGGCCCTGGCTGCCGAGGAAGCCACGCACCGTATCGACGTCGCGGCCGCGCTCCAGGGCTTCTGCGCTTGAGAAGCCGAAGCGCGGCATGTCGATGGCGACGCGATGCGCGATCGGCGCGATGTTGTGGTCGAGCCTCGCACCGAGCCGCACCAGCACCTGCGAGCGGATCACGTCGAAGGCACCCTGGAAGAGATAGAGCCCGATCGCGAGGATCGAGAGCGCCGCCAGGGTCTGCACGCTGCCGCTGGTCAGCGCCCGGTCGTAGACCTGCAACATGTAGAGCGAGCCGGTCAGGGCCAGGATGTTGATGATGCCGGAGACCAGGAACAGGAAGAGGAAGGCGTTGCGGAACCCTTCCGTCAGCTTCGCGACATCGCGCTTGCGGGCACTTGCGAGGCCTTTGGACATTGCCATGGCGGCAGACCGTGAGTTCGAATTTCATGAGGAAACGCGGTGGAGGCAGGCGGGGCGTGCCCCCGCCTGCACTGGCTGCCTGGCGCTCAGAGCGAGAAGTTGCCGGCGTTCAGGTTGTGGCTGCCCTTCAACTCGATGCGGAACTCTTCGTCGCTGTTCGCATCGACGCTGCCGCTGACGATCGTGTAGTCGCCGTCCTGGCGGGTCTCGTAGGTCACGGCGAGCTGAGCCGCGCCGGTGAGCGGGCCGTTCACCAGAGTGAAGCTCTGGTTGCCGCCCTGCCCCGTATTGGCGTCGATGCCGCTGAGATCGAGTCGGTCGCCCGGTTCGAAATCGAGGATCGTGTCGCCGTCGGCCGCCGCGGTGCTGAGGAAGCGGAAGGTGTCGTTGCCCGCGCCGCCCTCCATCACGTTCACGGCGCTGCTCGCCGTGATCGTGTCGTCACCCGCCCCGGTCGCGACGTTCTCGATGCCCCAGAGCACGTCGCTGCCGCTTTGCGTGCTGTAGGCGCTACCGCGTCCGAGCAGGCCGTTGCCGAGATCGACGGTCAGGTTCGCGGTGATCGCGGACAGGTCGAGCGTATCGTTGCCGGCGCCGCCGCCGATATCGTCGCCGAAATAGGTGTCGTTGCCATCGCCCTGCTCACCGACGATCACGTCGTCGCCGGCGCCAGCCACCACCGTGTCGTCGCCGGCGCCGGCCATGATCCAGTCATTGCCGGCCTCGCCGAAGATCCGGTCGTTGCCGGCCTCGCCATGGAGGAAGTCGTCGCCGGCGCCACCGAAGACCTGGTCGTCGCCGGAACCGGCGAAGACCACGTCCCTGCCCGCCCCGGCGTCGACGAAGTCGGCGCCTTCGGCCGCGGAGATCGCATCGTCGCCGGCCTCGCCGATCAGCACGTCATCCCCCGCGAAGCCGACGATGTTGTCGTCGCCCGCCGTGCCGACCAGAACGTCGGTCTGCGGCGTGCCGGTACGCGGACCGGCGGGCTGCGGCTGCGCGCCGTCGTCATCGTCGCGGCCGCAGGCATCGTCGTCATCGTCGTCGTGACCACCGTGATGATCATCGTCGTCATGCTGACCGGAGCCGAACTGCGGCATGCCGTGACCGCCCGCCGTGAAGCAGATGCTGTGCGACTGGCTCGTCATCGTGGTCACGCCGTTCGCGTCGGTCGTGATCTCGTAATCCTCCGGCGACGCTCCGGCGGGCAGCTCGATGACGTCTTGTGGCCGTAGCGCGCCGACGATCGTGTCATTGCCGCCGTTCGAGCGGAACACGATTCGATGGGCGGAATCGAGGCCTGAGATATCGACCGTGTCATCGCCGGCGCCGCCGTCGATGGTGATCGTGCTGAAGTTCAGGCTGGTGCCGTTGAAGTCGCCGACCACCTGGATCGTGTCGCCGCCGCTCGCTCCCCCGCCCGCACCGCCCGGGCTGGTCACCTGGAGGGTGTTGATCCGGATCTCCTCGATATTGTCGAGTTCGGCGATCACCGCGCCATTGCGGGCGATGACGATCTCGGTGCTGGCCGCCAGCGACAGCCCGGCGATGGCCGAGACGGCGGCGGCACGGGAATAGACCACGAAAGTCTCGGCGCCGTTCGAACCATTCAGCTGATAGGTATCGGTGCCGTCGCCGCCATCCACCAGGTCACGGCCGCCCGAGTTGCTGACCTGCACGATCGTATCGTTGCCTGCGAAGCCGAATATGGCCTGCGAGCCGTTGCCGCCATTGAGATTGTTGTTTCCGGTCGTGCCCGCAACGACCGTGTAGGTCGACCCGGCAAAGCTGAGCTGCTCGATGCTGTTCAACGTATCGGTGCCGCCGTTTCCGACGGTGTCGGTAACCACGATGTTCGTGCCATTGACGCCGAGGCTGTAGTTGGAGATCGGCCCGGAGAAGGCGGCGGTATCCGTGCCCGTTCCGCCGAGGAGCGCATCGTTTCCAGCGCCGCCGACGAGAATGTCGTTGCCACCGCCGCCGTTGAGCTCGTCATTGCCAGCGAGTCCAAGGACGATCTGGTTGCCGTTCGCTCCGTTGTTGCCGTTCAGATTGTCGTTGTTGCCGTCAGTGCCAAGCACGACGCCGAACGTGCCGTCATCGAATTCGAGCGCCTCGATGCTCGTGAGCGTATCGGTGCCGTCCGGGCCCGACACGACCAGCTGCCCCGCCGTGTTGACCGAAACGAGATAGTCCGCAGCGTCGCCGTTGAAGACCGCAGTGTCGTTGCCGGCGCCCCCATCAAGGATGTCATCGCCGCCGCCACCCGCCAGCTCGTTGCTGCCGGAATTGCCGATGATAACGTTGGCGAGCGCATTGCCGGTCCCGTTGATGTTGCCCGTACCGGTCAAGACGAGATTCTCGACGTTGGTCTCCAGCGTGTACGTCACGGAAGAATTGGCTGTGTCGATGCCGCCTCCCGCCGCCTCGATGATCCGATCGCGCGAGTTTCCGGTGGCGTCGTCGATGAAGTAGGTGTCGTCGCCGAGGCCGCCGGTCATCGTATCGGCGCCAGCGCCGCCGTTCAGGATGTCGTTGCCCGCGCCGCCGTTGAGCGTGTCGTCACCGCCGCCGCCATTGAGGACATCGTCGCCGTCCGCCCCGGTCAGCGTATCGTCGCCATCGCGGCCGTTGAGAAGGTTTGGCCCTGCCGTTCCGGCCAGCGTGTTGCCGCCGGTGTTCCCGACCCTGGCCGTCATGATCGAGGTCACGGTTTCGACGTTGCCGACCAGATCAGTGAAGCTCGCGGTGACACGCAGAAGCTGGCCGACGAGGTTCGTGGGAACGCTGAAGCTTTGGCCGTTGGCGCCGGCGATGACCGTCCAGGTCGTGCCGTTGTTGGCCGAGGCCTCCCAGACATAGGCGAAGCCATTGGCTGGCGGCACGCCGTTGGGGTCGGCGATGCCGGAGATGTCAGCCGTCAGGATCTGTTCGGTGCCGGTGATGGTCGGCGCGCCGGTTGCCGGCGCATTGATCAGCTGTTCGATCGGATACTCGATCGTGCCGCCATTACCGTCGCTGAAGCGCAGGCGTTCGATGTTGAACAGCCGGTCGATGCCGTCGGAAATCCGGTTGCGGCCCGTGACGGGATCGATCACATCCGACTGCTCGACGTGCTCGACGGTAATGCTGCCGTCGGCATTCTCGGTGAAAGTGTAGTTTTCCCTGATGTCCCAGTAGACGGCGACGTCCACATCGCCATCCTCGTCGCCATCCAGGATCTCGCGCACGATGTTGAGCTGGGTCGGGACGATCGCTCGCGAGAGCATCAGCTCGGGCAAGGTCCGGCCATTCCAGGTGGAGACCAGCGCGCCCTGGATGACCTCATCGAGGCTGTCGACGGTGGCGAGTTGGTTGCCCTCGTCATCGCGGATGCTGATGCGGACGTTCAGCCACTGGTCGCCATCGATGATGTCGTTGCCGGCTTTGCCCTCGATCAGGTCGCTGCCGCCGCCGCCGAGGATGATGTCCGATGCGTCGGCGGTATCCATGACGATGGTCTCGGTCTTGCCGGCGACCGTGACCGTCCTGCGTTCGAGATGGGCGACCAGCGCGTCCAGCCCATCGATCAGGTGCAGGTTCTTTTCGAGAAGCGCGTTCGAGTAGGAATCCAGCGGCGCGTCCGGATCGACTTCCGCGGCGTTGCCGTCGGCGTCGTAGGCGCCCATGACGACCTCGCGGCCGACCAGCTTGTCGTCGTACTTCCAGCCCGAAAGGCCTTCGACGAGGTCGAAGCGGTCGCGCAGGATGTTGTTCTGCTGGTTCTGGAAGATCGACACCGTCATGTCGGAGTCGGCGGCCTGTTCGTGGCCCTTGTGGATCGCCCAGTCGAAGCCGGCCATGCCGTTGTTGCGCTCGATCCCCTCGCCCTGGAACATGATGTCGTCGCCGGACTCGGCATCGTAGTCGTTGTCGTTGCCGCGACCGTTCAGCACGTCGTGGCCGATGATCGAGGAATTGAAGAAGAGTTCCGAGTTCTCGCCGGCCAGCGTGTCGAAACTGTCGCCGCCCTCGATCCAGTCGTCGCCCTCGTTGCCGGCCAGGAAGCTGATGCCCGTGCCGCCGCGGATGAAGTCGTTGCCTTCGCCACCCGAGACCGTCTTGGCCTCGGTCCCGCCATAGATGAAGTCGTTGCCGCGGCCGCCGAAGATCAGGTCGAGACCGTTGCCGGGGGTGATGACGTCGTGCCCGTCATCGCCGTGGATCACGTCGGCCGCGCCGATATCGGTGCCGCTGTCGGTGATGATGTCGTTGCCGGCGCCGCCGTGAAGGTGGTCGACGCCATAGCCGCCCTCAAGGCGGTCGTCGCCATCACCGCCCCAGAGGGTGTCGTCGCCTTCGCCGCCGATCAGCGTGTCGTTCTGGGCGGTGCCGCCAAGCACGACGTGCTCAAGGCCGGTGTAGCGCAGATAGTTGGTCTCGACCTCGCTGGTCGCCGGATTGTCGCGCACGACGAGCGGGCTCATCGCCTGCAGCACCGGGTTGGTGTGGAGCGGGTCGGCCTTGCCGTCTGGCCCGAGCCCGGTGATCTGCCTGGCCTGATCGACCTCGAGGATATAGGCGGCGGTCTGGAAGGCGGCGCCGTTGATATGCGGCGCGTTCTCGTCGCCGGCCGTGGTGTTGCGCATGATCAGCTGCGCGAAGGAGTCGCCCTCGAGCTCGTTCAGCAGGTTCAGGCCCTGCGTGCGGCTGAGATAGTAGAAGCGGTCGCCCGCCTGGAGCTGCTCCATCTGGTATTCGAAGACATAAGTGAAGCTGGAGCCAAGCATCGCGCCGAAGGTCATCTTCTTCTCGGCCAGGCCGCCGATCCAGAAGTCGACACGGTCCAGGCCGGTGATGGTCGCGCCATCCGCTCCATTGGCCCAGGCACCGCCGCCGTTGAGGAAGGCGAGCCGGTCGGCAGGCGCCCCTGCCCCGCCCATCACCAGGAGGGTCGCGGCCTCGCGCTTGTCCTCGAGCGTCGTCGCCGAGGTGATCGTCGAATGCGTGCCGTAGGCGGCGATGAAGTTGATCAGCGACGCCGGATTCTTCATCGACAGGGCGAAGTCGAACCAGCTCTCATAGGGCTTGACCCGGCTGTCCTGGCTGTCCTCGTAGAACTGCCGGCGCGCTTCGTTGAGCGACGGCACGCCCGTCTCTCGGGCGCGGGCGATGTTGATGGTGCCGAGATCGAGCGGCAGGCCGACGAGGTTGTTGCGCAACGCATCGGTGAGGTGCTCGTCGATCTCGTTGCCAGTCTGGCGCATCATGCCGCGCAGGATCGCGGCGGAGGCGTCTTCAGCGCTGGTGCCCGCCGCATTGAACGCGATCGGATTGAGGAAGGCCTCGATCAGCCCGATCTCCGAGGCGACGGGGACACCGCCCGGACCGGCCTTGAGGATGTCGACCGTGTCGGTCAGCATCGAATGGCCAAAGCGGTAGACCACATGGGCGAACTCGGCGACGATGGCGCCATCGACGGTGGTCGTGTTCGAGAACAGGAACGGGTCGACGTCCGGTGCGACCGCCCGGCCGAATTCCTCGAAGACGAGATGCTGGTAGACCATCTCGGTCGAGAAGCGGGCGGCCTGAAACACGCGCTCGCCATCCCAGGCGAAGCCGGCATAGAAGGCGTCGATCGCCTGTTCATTCGGCGTCGGGGCATTCTCCAGCGCCAGCAACTGGGCCCTGGCGGTGTTGAACTGCTCCTGGGTCAGGTCGGTCACCAGCCACTCGTTGAGGAACGCGACGCTGGCGTTCTCCGCTGTGAACAGCTCGTGCTTGATCTGCTCCACGCGCAGATTGTGTTCGGCGTGGAAGATCTGGTGCACCGAAGTCAGGCCGATGTTCTCGTTGCCGCGCCCGTCGCCGACGATGAAATGCGCATCGAGCAGTTCGTCGTCGTAGGTCGTGGCGATACCGTACATGTTGGGGGTGATGACGTTGCCGGCGATATTGTCGGCGTCGGGCAGCACCTCGACGGCCGGCGTATCCGGATTGCGGTCATGGTCGACGGGGCCTGACGGCACCGCGCTGTGGGCGATGTCGTTGAGGAAGGCCCGTCCGGCTGAAAATGCCTGCGAAGCCGCGACCGGAGCGCCGAGGACGCCTTCGACGGGACCGGACGCCGTCACGAGTTGCGGCAGGCCGTTCGCGCCGCGGACGAACTCGCCATAGAGGTCGGTCAGCACCGCGGGAACCCGCAGCACGTCCATGTCGGTCAGCTGGATGCCCAGCATCTCGGCTGCCTGGGTCTTGACGTCAGCCCAGGTCGCAGGGCCACCGCTGGCGCCCTCGAGCATGCGGCCGGTCGCGACGGGCTTGCCATCGACCAGTGCGTATTCACGCAGAAAGACCTGATGCGACGGGTTCGAGGTGTAGACCTGGTTCAGGTCGATCCAGGGCGTCGTCTCGTTGTTGTGGTCGCGCGTGTCGTCCGCGGTCCCGAGCTGACCATCAGCGCCGGCCCCCATGACGGGCGTCGCGCGGGTCAGCACCATAAAGTTGGTGGCGCTGCCCGGCACGTAGAGCGGATCGTCGGGCTGGAGCGGGATGTAGACCGTGCCGGCGCCGCCCTTGCTGACGAGGTCGAGGCCATGGTCGAAGAACTGGCCGAACAGCGTGAAGAAGCCATTGAACGGAGCCGTGTCGCCGAGATCGGGCGCGACGTTCGGAATCAGGACCGAGTCGCCCTCCATGGTCACGCCGAGCGTCGCCTCGAGAGCCGCGTAGGCGTCGTCCTTGGCGTCGGTGGCGGTGTCGAGCACGGCTTCGGCGGCCTGGATCACGGCCTGCATCGCGGCAACCGTCGCGGCGGCGGGTGGCGGACCGTAGTAGAGGTTCGCCAGCGCCTGCTTCGCCGTCGCCACGCCCTTCTCGGCCGCCGCATAGGTCTCGTAGGCCGACACCGCCCCGTCATAGACCGCCTTGTTCGCTGCGATCGCGAGGAAGGCGTAAGGGTCCTCATGACCGAGATTCATCAGCGCGGAGATGATCGTCGCCGGATTGGCAAGGGTCTGGTCGGAGATCAGGTTCGAGATCAGGCGCGGCTGGGAATCGTAGACGTTTCCGGAGGTCTGCTCGTAGCTGGTCTGTGTGGCTCCCGCGGGCGATCCCGGACCATGGAGGCCGGCAGGGGCTGTCTCAGCGTCATGGAAGACCGGGTCGAGCAACCGCGGCATGATCTGGTCGGATGAGCCAACCCATTCGCGCCCGGGGGTGAGGTTGTTCCACGAGCCATCGACCGTCCGCAGGCCATAGGGAACGAGCGGGTTGTCGACGAGATCTGTGAGCGAGGCCCCATCGGTATGAGCTTCGGAGATCTTGATCTGCTTCAGGATGAATTGCAGGTCATGCGTGTTGAGTTTCATCACACCCTCGCTCACGAAGACAAATCGAATATGGAATAAGTTCACCGACGTCGGCACGACGGCGGCAGATTAATCCTTCGTTAGCGAGATAGTGCGGTAACTAAACAGAGCTGGTGAGAGAAATAGGTCCGATCAATTTCGAGACCAAATCTGGTGGCAAGAAAACGACTTAAGAACACTGCCAAATCTGAACCGTGGTCCAGTGGCGTTTCTGGTCTTTGGACCAGTTTGGCGCGAAGCGCTCCGGGCGTGGCCGCAAGACGGAGGATGAGGTGAGACCAGGTTTTCGCGGTGGTCTGGGCCGCGGCCGAGCTACTCCGGAAAAGCGTCCACTCGGCAGCTTGTCCGCCCAGTTCCTGGTCGCAGGCGGTCTGCTGCTCTTGGTAGCGATGCTGTTTGCCGGCTACGTGATCAGCACTCTCGTCGCGCGCAGCACGATCAATCACAAAGCGGCCGCCACGGCGCTTTTCATGCAGAGCCTGGTTGCCCCCTTTACCGATGAACTCGCGAGTGCCGGTCACCTGTCGCCGGCATCATCCGCCAGGCTCGATGCCCTTCTGTCGAGTGAGCAGTTGAAGGATCGCTTCCCCTATTTCGAGATCTGGAAGCCCGACGGAACCGTCGCCTATTCGAACTCGACCCAGATCATCGGGCAGCGCTTTCCGCGATCCGCCGGACTTTCGCGCGCGCTGAAGGGCGAGGTCGTCGCCGACTATGCGGATCTGCGCGCCGGCGAGCACCGCGTCCGGGACATCGACACGCCCTTTCTCGAAATCTACAGCCCAATACGCTCCGGCGTCGAAGGGCATATTCTGGGTGTCGCTGAAATCCATGAGTTCACCCAGCCGCTGCAGCAGGACCTCGCCAATGTGCGCTGGGGCAGCTGGCTGGTCGTGGCAGGAAGCACACTTGCGATCATGCTCGGCCTTTACGGCATCGTCCGTCGCGGAAGCCGCACCATTGAAGCGCAGCACACCGCCCTGGAAGCGCGTATCGCCGAGGCGGAGCGCCTGGCGATGTTGAACCAGAGCCTGCGAGAGCGCCTGCAGCGCGCCTCCGCCCGTGTCGCGGAGCTCAACGAGCAGTTCATCCGCACCGTCGGCGCCGAATTGCACGACGGCCCGGCCCAGCTCGTCGGCTTCTCGAAGCTCAAGCTGGACGAGATCTCGGCCGCTTCCAATTCCGCGACGCGTGGCCGCCTGGTCCAGCACTTGGGCACAGTGCTCTCGCAAGCCCTGCACGAGATCAGGACGATCGCAAAGGGGCTCCTCTTGCCCGATCTTGCAGGCCTGCCCTTGCAGGACGTCGTTACGCGCGCAGTGAGCGCCCATGAGGCGCGGACCAACGTGCAGGTGGCGCTGGCAATCGACGCCGTCGACATCGAGGTGTCGGATGCAGTGAGAGCTTGCGTGTTCCGCTTCGTTCAGGAAGGCTTGAACAACGCCTTCCGACACGCCGCCGGTGCCAGCCAGTACGTCAGCAGTACGCTTAGCGGAACGCTGCTCTCGGTCGCGGTCGCGAATGATGCCGCCGCCGTCCAGCACGATGCCGTGGAGCGGGACCGAGACCGCCTCGGCTTGCAGGGGCTGCGGCATCGCATCGAGAGCCTCGGCGGAGCCTTCGCCGCTGAGTTCCGGCAATCGGGGGAGACGCGGATTTCGATGAGCCTGGAACTGGTCGGAGGACTGCTTGAGCACTGACAGACGATCGATCGTCGTCGTCGATGATCACTCGCTCTTTCGAAGCGGCGTGGTTCAGGCCTTTCGCGAGGTCGACGATTTCAGCGTCGTCGGCGAAGGGGCGTGTGCCGCCGACGCGATCGATCTGGTCGAGCGCCTCGCGCCCGATATCGCACTGGCGGATGTCTCGATGCCCGGAGGCGGTCTCGACGCAGCTCAGACAATCTGTAAGCGCTGGCCAAGAGTGAAGGTCATCATGCTGACGGTTTCCGAAGATCAGGAAACCATCTTGAAAGCGCTCGATGCCGGCTCGGTCGGATATGTTCTCAAGGGCGTGTCTGCGTCGGATTTGGTCAACATCGTGCGCTCGATCGCAGATGGCGAGCGCTACGTCCCCCCCAGCATGGCGGTCCAGCTTCTGACGGCAATGCGCAAGCCTCAGGCGGTCGATCCGGTGCAGGCCAGGCTTGCCCTGCTGTCTCGCGCCGAGGCGCGCGTCCTGCGCCTCCTCGCTCACGGCCTGAGCAACCGGGAAATCGCGCAGGCGACCGGCGTCCAGGTCAAGACAGTGAAGTTCCATGTCTCGAACATCCTCTCGAAAGGAGGGTTCAAGAACCGCACCGAAGCCGCCGTCGTGGCCCAGAAGTACGTTCCGGCAGACGATTGACCGTCATCGAGCGACGCGCCGGGACCTCATCAGAGCAGACAGATCGCAAGCTGAAGAAAAAACTATCCGACAAATATAAGCTTTGAACTCTAAATTCTTGAAATCGATCATTGCCCCGAATGAGCAAACACGGGACATTCATCGCGAGTGCAGTTTCTTAGCCAACGCCAGGCGCTCGATTAACATTAAATTTACCACCTTGTTTACATTGCCTCTAAACCACGCAATAGCTCTCCTGGCTCACTACGCAACAAGAGCAGAGCGGAGACACGAGGTGATCTCGGTCGGCATCGTCGATGAACATCCGCTTATGGCGGAGGGGATCAAGTCCGTTCTTCGACGGAGAACGGGTTCTGCCGTCACGGTAACGGGAGCAAGCGTCGAAGAAATCTTGGCGTCTCCGTCGAATTGGCAAGTCGATGTGTTAATCATCGGCCTCAATACGCCAGATGCAGATTTCCAGGCGATGACGAAACTCCGCAAGGAGCGGCCTGACACGAAGATCATTGCCTTCGTTTCCCTTGCGGACGCGGACCATGCAATGCGCACTCTCGATTCCGGCGCGGATGCGTACTTGCTGAAAAGCGGCCGTGCCGACGAACTCTTCGAGGCGATTGAAGCGGTGCGGCGGGGTGAAATCTACGTCACGCCATCCTTCGCGACCAAGGTCATCGGGGCGCTGCAGAGCAAGGCACTGGAGAAGCGCACGGCCGAGAGTACGCGGTTGAGCATCAGGGAAGAGCAGATCGTACACCTGCTCCTTTGCGGCAAGCGCAACAGAGAAATCGCTCGGACGCTGGCGCTGAGCGAGAAGACGGTCAAGGGCTACATGACCGGCCTCATGACCAAACTCCGCGCGCGCAACAGGCTGGAAGTGGTCATTGCAGCGCAAAGGCTGAACAGCGCGCCGCGCCGGCACGAGCTAAACGACGGTACCAGAGCTTGAGAGGCAAGGAACGTTTGCGTCGACCAGCTCTGGCACATTGAAGCGCCGCAATAAGCTGAGCTACGAAGCTCGGCCGCTAGTCTGGACGCACTGCGCCATGAGCAGACGTTGCCATCTTGGCTGAAAGGGGACGCGGCGGTCAGTATCCCCAGTGTACAGGCGGAATGCCTGCGACCGGCAACCTGACGACGCCGATCGCGTCGCCCAGCAGGCAGCCGAGATAGGCCGTGCGCAGGTCGGGACCGCCGAAGGCGATGCTGGAGAGGTTGCGCAGCTTGGTCGACGGATTGGTATCCATGTGCGGGCGGCCGAGCGCGTTGGCCGCATAAGCCTTCTCGACCCAGTCGACATGGGCGGCATCGGACTCGCTCAACATGATTTCGCAGCGACCGTTCTCCGGGTCCAGCCGCATCAACTGGTTAGAGATGACGCCGGCGATCCAGATCCGCCCCTCCTCGTCGAAAGCCAGCCCGTCCGGAAACTGGCCCTCGCCAAACTCGTAGATCACTTCCTTGGGCCCGAGGCTCGCATCGTCGCGCAACGCAAATCGGCTGAGCCGTCTGCCATAGGTCTCGTTGACATAGAGCCAGCGCCGGTCCGGCGAGACCTGGCATTCATTGGTGAAGCCTAGCCCATCGGCGACGATGCGCCCGCCCTTCTCGTCCATGACGGCGATGAAGCCGCTGCGTGCCTCGCGGCGATAGTCGAGCGAGCGTGGCACCAGGGTCGTCGAAACCGTCAGCCAGAGCCGCCCGAGATGGTCCCGCACCAGATAATTCGACGGCGCGATCGGCACGCCGTCGATCTGCGTCCAGAAGGCCGAGACCTGGCCGTCCCGCGTCAGGCGCCAGATCCCGCCCGTCTCGCTGCCGAGATTGGCGAGCAGGAATGAGCCGTCGGGCTCGAGCGCGATGCCGTTCGGACGTAGCCCCTCCGGCAGGTCGGCCGTCGTGCCTGCATAGAGCGTCTGCGAACCGTCCGGCTTGAGATGGGCGACGCCGCCGCGCCAGTCGGCGGTGTAGAGATCTCCTTTCGCCGTGGCGAGGACGCATTCCGGCCGGCTGAGTCCGGAACCGAGCAGGGAAACATCGGCGAGGGAGAGTTTCATCCGCGCATGAACCAGACCAGAGCCATCGGAATCGCCTCGACATAGGTCACGAGGAAGAGGACGCAGAGCGCGAGCAAGAACATCGGGATCAGCTCGCGCGAGATCGCGACCATGCCGACGCGCGCGATCTTTGCGGCGACGAAGAGCGTACCGCCGACCGGCGGCGTGTAGAGCCCGATCACTAGGTTGAACACCATGATCAGGCCGAGATGCACCGGATCGATGCCGAACGCCTTGGCGGTCGGGATGAACAGCGGGGCCGTCAGCATCAGCGAAGGCAGCGGCTCGAGGAAGATACCGACCAGGATCAGGGCGAGGTTCAGGAGGAACAGGAAGACGTACTTGTTCTCGGCGATGTCGAGGATCGCCTGCGCCAGATTGGCGGGGATCTGCTCGACTGTAATCAGCCAGGAGAGCGCCCCGGTCGCGCCGACGACGAGCATGACCACGGCGCTGGTGCGGAAGCTCTGCAGCAGCATTCCGGGCACCTGCGCCGGCTTGACCTCGCGATAGACGAACAGAGCCAGGATCAACCCATAGAACACTGCGACGGAGGCCGCCTCGGTCGGCGTGAACACGCCGGAGAGGATGCCGCCGAGGATGACGACCGGCATGCCCGAGGCGGGCAGGATGGCGACGAAGCTCCTCCAGATGTCGGCGCGGCTCGGCATCGCACCGCCGAGATCGCAGCCGAGCGTGCGCCCCTTCCAGACACAGAGCAGGATCAGCACGAAGGCGAGCGTGAAGGCCGGGAAAACGCCGGAGACCAGCAGCTCGCGGATCGAGACATTGCCGACGAAGCCGTAGACCAGCAGCGGGATCGACAGCGGCATCAGCACGCCGATCGTTCCCGCGACGGCGATCAAGGCGGCGGCGAAGGCGCGCGGATAGCCGCGCTCGGCCATGCGCGGCACCATAATCGAGCCGATCGCCGCCGAGTCGGCGACGGCCGAGCCCGAGACCGAGCCGAACATGGTACAGGCGGAGACCGTCACGACCCCGAGTCCACCGGGCATAAAGGCCAGGAGCGAGCGCGCGAAGTCGATCAGCCGCCGCCCTACGCCGCCATGAGTGATGAGCTCGCCGGTGAAGATGAAGAGCGGGATCGCCGCGAGATGCAGCGGCTCGACGCTGGAGATGTAGGACAGGAAGATCGCCTCGAGCGGGTATCCCTGACCGAAAATCCCGATCGTCGCGACTGTCGTGAGCAGCAGCGCCCAGACCAGCGGCATGCCGAGCAGGGCGAGCGCGAAGAAGACCGCGCAGATGACTGCGAGCACCATGGCGTCAATCCTGAAAGGCTTCTTGCGGGATCGGCTTGCCGCGGGCGAGCAGGATCGTCTCGTAGATGACGAAGACGAGCGCCAGCGCCGAACCGACCGGCATGGCGAGGTATTGCAGTCCCATCGGGACATGCATCACGGTCAGCTCCTGGCCCATTGTGCGCTCGGTGATGCTGAGGCCGTAGCCGATGAGCAGGCAAAGCAGCCCGATGACGCCGAGGCGCGTCGCGATCTCGACGACCTGCTGCAGCCTCGGCGGCATCTTCTCTGTGAACTCGGTGATGCGCATATGGGCGCCGCGTCGGGCCGCGGACGCCCCGCCGAGGAAGGTCGCCCAGAGCAGCACGAACTCGCCGAACTCGGTGTTCCAGGCGAGATCGCTGTTCAACGCGACGCGCGCGGCGACATTCGCGAACATCACGACGAGCAGCATCGCGGCCAGCAACGTCACGGCGAGATCGACCAGGTCGCCGAGCCAGCGCAGCGGCGCCGGCTCGGGAAGGTCGGGACGATAGAGGAAACGCATGCCGGCCTCCGCCCCGCAGCCCGGGTCAGCTCATGCTCTTGCGGATCTCGGCGGCCTCGCCGAGCATCTGGTCGACCGCCGCCGCGCCGAACTCCTTGCGTGCCCGCTCATAGGCGCCCTCGCTCGCCTTGCGCCAGAGGGCGAGATCGGGCTTGGCGATGGTTGCGCCCTTGGCGGTCATCTCGGCCAGCAGCCTGTCGTCATTGGCGCGCACTTCGCGGCGGTTCCAGTCGCCCGCTTCCTTCGCGGCCTTCAGCACGCCCTCCTGATCGGCCGGGCTCAGCCCCTTGAAGGTCCGCTCGGCCATGGCGAGCCAGCGCGGCGAGTAGACATGCTGCGACAGGGTGACGTGCTTCGCCACCTCGTAGAAGCGCTGCGAGAAGATCGTGTCGATCGGGTTCTCCTGGCCCGACACGGTATTCTGCTGGATCGCGAGATAGACCTCGGTCACTGGCATGACGACCGGCGAGAAGCCGATCGATTCCATGATCCAGCGGATCATCTCGACGGGCGCGATGCGCAGCTTCCTGCCCTTGGCATCGGCCGGACTGTTGAGGGGGAAATTGGTGGTGAAGCTGCGGAAACCGGCCTCCCAGTTGCCGATGATCCGCATGCCCTTGGCCGGCAGCAGATCGGCCTGCTGCTTGATGAATTTCGAGGTGTCGTAGAGCTTCCAGCCCTGCTCGTAGTTCTCGGCGAGATAGGGCAGCGCGATCAGCGAGAGGTCCTTCACATGCGGCGTGAAGGTCACAACGCCGGTCAGGGCGAAGTCGAGGCCGCCGAGCTGGAGCTGGTCTAGGGATTTGGCGTCGTTCGCGAGCTGGCCGGAATGAAAGACCTGCACCTTGCAGCGGCCGGAGGTGTATTTCTCGACTGCCTCCGCGAAGCGCGTCGCGGCGTCATGTGCCGCACCGACCGAGGTGTCGGTGTGGCTGAAGCGCAAGATGCGTGCGCTCTGCGCTCTGGCGATGAAGGGAAATCCGGAGACCGCGCCGCCGGCCAGCACGGCCGAGGCTTTCAGGAGATTGCGCCTGTTCTGCATGATGTCCTCCCTGGATTGATCTTTCCTGCCCAGCCGGGTGGCTCCGATCGCCGCCTTCTCGTGGTTCAGATCGTGATGAAGCGTCCTTCCTCAGCGGAGCGGTAGACCGCCTCCTCGATCGCGAGATTGCGCAGATAGGCGCGGCCCCCATTGACCAGCGGAGCGCCCGAGATCAGGTGCTCGACGACATGGCGGGTCTGGCCGTAGACGCAGTCGCCGCCATAGCCGCGGTCCTGCCAGCTGTAGGGGTGCTCGCGCTCCTCGCCGCGCAGCTTGCGCAGGAACAGCCGCCCATAGCCGTCGAGGCGCAGCACGCCGCCATCGCCCTCGACGAGCAGCACACCATTGGTCATCCGGGTATCGTCCGAGGGATGGTCGACATGGCGATTGCCGTCGAACAGCCCGGCCGCCCCATTGGCGAAGTCGAAGACGACGAGCCCGGCATCCTCGCCCTTGATCACCGGATTGATCCGCCGCAAGCGGGCAAAGACGCCGGTGACCTCCCCGATGAGGTAGCGGAACACGTCGATCAGATGGATGCCGGTCTCGTGGATCAGGAACCGCGGCATCGTCTGGAAATAAGGCTGGCGCGAGAGATAAGCCTTGGGCCCCTGGCCGTCGCCGGGCCGCAGGCGAAACGTGATGTTAAGCGGCCGGCCGATTGCGCCGTCCTGGATCAGCCGATGCGTTTCGACGAACCACGGCATGAAGCGGAAGTTCTCGTGCACCGCCAGCATCACGCCGGCCTGCTCGGCGATGTCGACGATGGTCTCAGCCTCGTCATAGGTCGGGGCCAGCGGCTTCTGGCAGATCATCCTGACACCGCGGCTCGCCGCAGCCTCGACCAGGGCACGATGCGTCCCGGGCGGCGTGACGATGTCGATCAGGTCGGGACGCAATGCGTCCAGCATCGTCTCGGCATCGTCGAAGGCCCGCGCGCCAACGAACAGGGCCGCCGCCGCATCGCGCTTCCCGACATCGCGATCCGCGACGCCGACGACTTGGACATCCTCCATCCGGCCCCACGCATCCTGGTGGAACCGGCTGAAATAGCCGCAGCCCGCGATGGCGACCCTCAGTGTCATTGCGGATCGGCAGCCCCGGTGCTGATCAGCTCGGCGATGGCGCTGCCGATATCACGCGTGCCATGGCGGCCGCCGATATCGTAGGTCCGCAGGTTCATCTTGCCGAAAGCGTGGTCGACGCTGAGTTCGATCGCGCGAGCGGCATCGCGGGCTGCGCTGCTGCCATGGCGATCACCGAGCCAGTCCAGCATCATCGCCGTGGAGAGGATCATCGCGGTCGGGTTCGCGATACCCTTGCCGGCGATGTCGGGCGCAGTGCCGTGGCTCGGCTGGAACATGCCGTGCGCCTCGCCGATATCGGCGGAGGGAGCAAAGCCCATGCCGCCGATCAGGCCGGCGCCGAGATCGGAAAGGATGTCGCCGAACAGGTTCTCTGTCGGCAGAACGTCGAAATCCCAGGGCCTGCGGACCAGATCGAGCGCCATCGCGTCGATGTAATGGTGCCGCGCCTCGATGTCCTCGTGCCTGGCCGCCGTTTCGTAGAAGACCTTGCGCATGAAGGCGAAGGACCGGAAGACATTCGCCTTGTCGACCAGCGTCACGCGCCCGGGCGTGCCGCGCGCCTCGCGGCGCCGCCGTGCCAGCCCGCAGCAGAAATCGGTCAGCTGCTCGGTGACCTTGCGGGTGATGACCTGGGTGTCCCGGGCCTCCTTGTCGTCGATGATCTCGCCCTTGCCGCGCGAGGCGAACATGCCCTCGGTCGACTCGCGCACGATGACGAAATCGATGTCCTTCCAGCGCGCATCGGACAGGACCGGAGGCGTGCCGGGAATGGCGCGGATCGGCCGGACGCCGGCATAGAGATCGAAGGCCACGCGCAGGTCGAGCTGCGGGGCGATCTCGGTGCCGTCGGGGAAGCGGATATCGGGCCAGCCCATGGCGCCGAAGAGGATCGCGTCGGCCCTGCCGGCGCGCTCCATGCCGTCCTTCGGCAGGATGGCACCCGTTTCCTTGTAGTGATGCGCGCCGCCCGGAATGTGCTCCTGCCGAAAGGACAGGTCGAAGCGCTTCTCGACCGCGCCGAGAACGGCACCTGCGGCCTCCATGACTTCGATACCGATGCCCTCGCCGGGCATCATTGCAAGATGGAAGGAGTTGGACGTCATAGCCTTTGAATTCCGTGTCTTTCGATGATGGTGGTGAGTTCGTTGCCGCCGCGCTTGCGATGCGCGTGGTAGATCGAGCGGGCACGCTCGACATCCCCGGCCAGGATGGCCTCGACCACGGCGCGGTGCTCCTCCGTCGAGCGCACGGGCAGCGGCCGCAGCGACAGCGTGAACATCCGGGCGCGATGGGCCTGGTCCCAGACCTGCATGATCATCGCCGCCAGGCGCTTGTTGCCGCAGAGCCGCGCGAGATTGAGATGGAACGCCTCGTCCGCTGCAGCCCAGGCCTGCAGATCGGGCTCGCCGGCCAGCGCCGCCTCCATCGCGTCGCAAGAGGCGATCAGACTCTCGAGCTCGGCCCGGTCGGGTCGGCGCGCCGCCAGCAGCTCGACCGCCGTCGGCTCCAGCGACATCAGGACCTCGTAGATCTCCCGCATGTCGTCGGGAGACAGCGCCGAGATGCGCACGCCGTGGCGCGGCACGATCTCGAGCAGCCCCTCCTGCTGCAGCCGCACGAAGGCTTCGCGGACAGGAGTACGCGAGGCGTCGAGTTCGGCTGCCACCTCGCTCTCGAGGATTTGGGCACCCGGGGGATAGCGATTGTCGAGGATGTGCTGCTTTAGCCGCGCATAGACGGTGTCGGTCGAGCGCGGCGCCCGGCTAGCCATCGTCGCGAGAGGCTGGTTCGGATCCATCGCATCCAATAACGTATACGTTAATCGATGCACATAGGCTTAGGGCAGATTTCGCGCCTTGGCAAGACGGGTCAGCGCTGGAAAATGCGGCGGCCCGCGGCGCAAGGCGCGAGCCACCGTCGCGGCGTCAGGCCGCCTGGAGCGCGATGCCGTATTTCGCGCCGAGCTCGTTGAGTTCGTCGAAGACCGCGGCATTGAGCGGAATGCCGTCGCGGCGGCGCTCGACCAGAGCGAGGTGCTCGCGCTCCCCCGGCAAATGGATGCGCTCGACGCCGGGCGCCTTCCTCGTCCCCTGAATGTCGGCGATCACCTTCGACATCCGCGTGTAATAGCGATCGAGATCCTCGAAGGCCGAGATCGGCAGCACCCCGAACAGGTGCCCGACATTCTGCGGCGTCGTCGTCTGCTCGTACATGTGGGTCACCTCGGAACCGAAATAGGCACCCGACAGCATGGTGCTGAGCAGGCCGATACCGAGCGTCAGCGCATAGCCTTTCGGTCCGCCGACCGGCAGGACGAAGCCTTTGAGTGCCTCGACGGGATCGGTCGTCGGCGCGCCGTCCGGGCCGCTTGCCCAGTCGGCCGGGATCGGAGTGCCGTCCTTGGCGGCGACGATGATCTTGCCGCGCGCAGCAACGCTGCAGGCCATGTCGAGCACGACGGGGAAGCCATCCCGCGTCGGGAAGGCGAAGGCGAACGGGTTGTTGCCGAGAATGGCCTCGGCCCCGCCCCAGGGCGTCATGTGATTGATGCCGCCAATGGTGAAGCTCAGCCCGATCATGTCGGCCTTCGCCGCCATCTCGGCGTAATGCGAGGCGGCGCCATAGTGGTTGCTGTTGCAGACGGAGACGAAGGCGCAATCTCCGTCGCCGGCCTTCTCGATCGCGATCTCCATGGCGCGGACCCCGACGATCTGGCCCATGCCGTTATCGCCGTCGAGCACGGCCGTCGTCCGCGTCTGGCGGATGATCTTCGGCTGCGGGCGCGGATTGGAGCCGCCATCCTCGATGCGCTGAATGTAGATGGGCAGGCGGACCACCCCGTGCGAGGCGACGTTGCGCAAGTCCGCCTCGACGAGATTGTCGACGATCAGGATGGCCTCGTCCTCCGGCACGCCGACCTTCGTGAACATCGCCCGGCAGAAGTCTTTCAGCCCCGTTTCGGTGACGATGACGGTCTTCTCGCTATCCATGGCTTTCCTGTCCCAGCTTCCGGCATCTCCTGCGGACGCCTTGGCCAGCGGTTTGACACATCTGGTATGACAGGTCTACACGTAGACCAGTAGACAAGCTGCGACCACCTTGAGCGAGCGCGCGGCAGGCGAGGAAGATCGAGGAGAAGGGCGTGACATTGTCAGCCATTGCGCAACCGCGGCCGGTGCATGGCCTTTCCGGCGCTGCAGGCGGCCAGGCTCCGCCTCGGGAGGCGGCCCCGATCTTGCCCAGGCTGCTCGAAGTCGAGGGGCTGACGCTGCAGTACAAGACGCCGAACCATTTGGTGACGGCGACCTATCGCGTCGATTGCGCGGTACATGAGCAGGACCGCTATGTGATCCTGGGGCCGTCCGGCTGCGGCAAATCCACCATGCTGAAGGCGGTCGGCGGCTTCATGACGCCCGAGGAAGGGCACATTCGGCTGCGCGGCCGCGAGGTATCCGGGCCGGGGCCCGACCGGATGATGGTCTTCCAGGAATTCGAGCAGCTGATGCCGTGGAAGACGGTGCTCGAGAATGTGCTGTTTCCGATGCGCATCTCGGGCCGCTTCAAGGGCAAGGACGCGATGGATCGCGCCCTGTCGATCATCGACAAGGTGAAGCTCACCAAGTTCCGCGACGTCTATCCGCACATGCTGTCCGGCGGCATGAAGATGCGCGTCGCGATCGCCCGCGCCATGGCGATGGAACCGGACATCCTCCTGATGGACGAGCCCTTCGCCGCGCTCGATGCGCTGACGCGCCGCAAGATGCAGGACGAATTGCTGCAGCTCTGGGAGCAGGTGCGCTTCACCCTGATGTTCGTCACCCACTCGATCGAGGAGGCGATCATCGTAGGCTCGCGCATCCTGGTGCTGTCGCCGCATCCCGGCCGCGTCAGAGCCGAGCTCGACGCCTCCCAGCTCGGCTTCGACACCGTGGGGACGCCTGCCTTCGGCGCATTGTCGGACAAAATCCACAACCTGCTCTTCGAGCATGAACTCGGCCCGCAGCGGCAGGAAGAGGACGCCCAGGCATGAGCATGGCGACGTTGGGACGCAATGAGGGGACGGCGCTGGCGCGCCGCCCCGAATTCGAGATCGAGCCGATCGACGCGAGCGGCATCGGCGAGGTGGCACGGCCGCTTTCCGCCATGGAACGCATCGTCAACAACGATGCCCTGCGCAAGGTGGCGATCCTGATCGCGCTCGCCATAGTCTGGGAACTCTACGCCCGCTGGCTCAACAATCCCCTTCTCTTCCCTTCCTTCGCGGAAACGGTCGCAACCTTCGTCGGCGATCTCTCAAGCGGCACGCTGATCGACCGTGTCGCGACCTCGATGCGCTCGCTCATCTACGGGTACGGCACGGGCCTCGCGCTGGCGGCGGTCCTGACGACGGTGGCCGTCTCGACCCGTTTCGGCACGGACATCCTCAACACGCTGACCGCGATGTTCAATCCGCTGCCGGCGATCGCCCTGCTGCCGCTCGCGCTGATCTGGTTCGGCCTCGGCATCGGCTCGCTGATCTTCGTCATCGTCCATTCGGTGCTTTGGGCGGTCTCGCTCAACACGCTGACCGGTTTCCGCGCCGTGCCGGAAGTGCTGCGCATGAGCGGGCGCAATTACGGCCTGAAGGGCCTGCGCTACGTGATCCACATCCTGATCCCGGCCGGCTTCCCAGCGATTCTGGCCGGCCTCAAGATCGGCTGGGCGTTCGCATGGCGCACCTTGATCGCAGCCGAGCTCGTCTTCGGCGTGTCGTCCCGCTCCGGCGGGCTGGGCTGGTACATCTTCGAGGCGCGTTCGGAACTCGATACCGCCCGGGTCTTTTCCGGCCTGCTCGCCGTCATCCTGATCGGCCTCTTCGTCGAGTCCGTGATTTTCCGCGCGATCGAGAAGCGCACGGTGCAGCGCTGGGGCATGCAGCATTGATCAGCCCCGACAAGGGCAACTGCTATCACTATGGGAGAAGCGCTGTGAAACGCATTATCGGTTTGGCCGCCGCGGCCGGCCTGGCACTGCTGGCGACGAGCCAGGCGCATGCGGAGGTCAAGGAGATCAAGGCGGCTCAGCAATACGGGCTGAGCAGCCTGCCGCTGATGATCATGGAGGACGGCAAGCTCGTAGAGAAGCAGGCCAAGGCGCTCGGCCTGCCCGAGCTTGTCGTGACCTGGGTGAAGCTCGGCAATCCCGGCGCAATCACCGAAGGGCTCGTCTCGGGCGGGCTGGATTTCGGCAGCGGCGGCGTGCCCTCGCTGCTGACGCTCTGGTCGCGCACTCAGGGCACGGCGATGGAGGTCAAGGGCGCCGGTGCCATCGTCAACATGCCGATGGAGCTGCTGACCACCAGTCCCAAGGTCAAGTCGATCCGCGACTTCACTGAGCAGGACCGCATCGCCGTTACGACCGTGCGCGTCTCCAACCAGGCACTGCTGCTGCAAATGGCGGCCGCCAAGGAGTTCGGCTCCGAGAACTACGCCAAGCTCGACCCGCTGACGGTCTCGCTGCCACATCCGGAAGCGACCTCGACCCTCCTCTCGGGCTCCGGCGTGATCTCGGCGCATTTCTCCGCCCTGCCCTTCCAGCACCAGCAGAAGCGCGACCAGCGGGTCCACAAGGTGCTCAGCAGCTATGACGTGCTCGGCGGCCCCGCGACCAACACCGCCATCTACTCCACGAAGCGCTTCCGCGACGCCAATCCCAAGGCCTATCAGGCCTTCGTCGCTGGCCTGCAGGAAGCAATCGAGCAGATCAACAAGGACAAGCGCGCCGCCGCGGCCACCTACCAGCGCATGACCGGCACCAAGGAGAGCGTCGACGACATTTACGCGATGATCGCAGCGCCGGAAGTCGAGATGACCTTCACACCGCACCAGACGATGAAGATGGCCGGCTTCATGGCCGAGACCGGCCGCTTGAAGAAGGCTCCCAAGGATTGGAAAGAGCTCTTCTTCGACAACGTCCACGCCTTGCCAGGAAGCTGATTCCGGGCAAGTCGGGCCGGCAGAACCCCGGTGAAGGATTCCACCATGATCTCTGGCGCAAGCATTCCGGACCAACGGCCGATCCGGCGGCGCAAGCTCTACGAGGAAGTCGTCGACCGACTGGAGGCCGCCATCAATGACGGCCACTACGCACCCGGCGATCAGCTTCCCGCCGAGCGCGAGCTGATGGAGGCCTATGGCGTGGGTCGCACCGCCATTCGCGAGGCGCTGTTCGCGCTGCAGCGCATGGGGTTGATCGTGATCAGCAGCGGCGAGCGCGCGCGCGTTTCGCAGCCCAGCGCCGGAACGATGATCGACGAGCTCTCGGGCGTGGCGCGCCATCTGCTGGCGCGCCCCGGCGGTGCCCATCACTTCCAGCAGGCCCGTACCATGTTCGAGGTCGGCGTCGCCCGGCTGGCGGCCGAGACGGCGACTCCCGAGGATGTCGCGAAACTGGAGGCGGCGCTCGCCGCCAACAAGGCGGCGCTCGAACAGGGCCGCGGCTTCGAGCGCACCGACGTCGCCTTCCACTTCGTGCTGGCCGAGATCACCCGCAATCCGATCTTCACCGCATTGCATACGGGCCTGACCGAGTGGCTGACCGAGCAGCGCACCACATCGCTCAAGGCACGAGGCGCTGCGCAGGCCGCCTTCACCGCGCATGAACGGATCTGCCGGGCCGTTGCGGCGCGCGATCCGCAGGCGGCGGGTGACGCGATGTACGCCCATCTCGCCGAAGTCGGCGACTTCTACTGGAAAGCTTCCGACGTCTGAGCGTCGCAGCCAAACATCAGGACAATTCATGGCGCAGTTCACCATCCTCGTTCGCTTCCGCATCGCCGATGGGCAGCTGGCGACCTTCCTGCCGCTGATGATCGAAAATGCGCAGGCCTCGCGACGCGAAGAGCCGGGATGCGAGCGCTTCGACGTGCTGCAGCCGGAGGACGAGAAGGATTGCATCCTGCTCTACGAGATCTACCGCGACCGTGCGGCTTTCGACGCGCATTGCGTGAGCCCGCATTTCAAGCGCTTCGATGCAGCGACGAAGAGCATGGTCGCCGAGAAGCAGGTGACGGTCCTCGAGCTCCTGGCGGAGCCTTGAGCGCCCCCTGAACAATCATCCGAGAAGGCGGCTCGAACCGCCCCGCAGCAATCTGGGACGAAATGCGCCCGGCGGCCATCGGTCGTCGTGGTGACGACAGGGAGAAGAAAGAATGAAGCAATTGCTTATGGCCGCGACGGCGGCGCTCGCGCTGTTCGGCACGGCAACCTCGGCATTGGCCGAAGCCAAGACGCTGCGCGTCGCGAAGCAATACGGCCTCGGCTACATCCAACTGATGCTGATGGAGGATCAGAAGCTCGTCGAGAAGCACGCCAAGGCCGCCGGGCTCGGCGACGTCACGGTCGACTGGTCGACCTTCCGCTCCAGTGACGTGATGAACGATGCGCTGATTTCCGGCAATCTGGACTTCGCGAGCCTCGGTCCGACCGGCATCATCACGATCTGGTCGCGCACCCGCAACAATGTCGATGTCCGCGCCGCCAGCGGCCTCAACGCGATGGCCTGGACGCTCAACGTGCGTGATCCCGCCATCAAGTCGCTGAAGGATTTCACCGCGCAGCACCGCATCGCCGTTCCGGCCGTGAAGGTCTCCGGGCAGGCGACGGCGCTGCAGATCGCCGCCGCAAAGGAATGGGGCGACAAGGAGTTCGAGAAGCTCGACTCCCTCACCGTCTCGCTCTCGCATCCGGACGCCACGGCGATGATGCTGGGCGGCAAGTCCGAGATCGTCGCGAACTTCTCCTCGCCGCCCTTCTCGAACGTCCAGCTCAAGGATCAGAAGATCCGGGCGCTGATGAACTCCGACGACATTCTCGGCGGCCCGATCTCGTTCAATGTGATCGCGACGACCGGCAAGTTCCGTAACGATAATCCGAAGCTCTACGGCGCCTTCCTCGCCGCCCTCAAGGAAGCGACCGATATCGTCAGCAAGGACAAGGGCGCGGCCGCGGAAGCCTATCTGCGCCTGACGAAGGATCGCTCCTCGAAGGAGGAACTCGTGGCGATCCTGGACGACAAGACGACGCACATCACCACGGACGTCCTCAACCTCGGCTCTTTCACCGATTTCATGGGTAAGGTCGGCCGTCTGAAGAACGCCCCGGCCGATTGGAAGAAGGAGATGCTGTTCCCGGAGGCGACGGCCCGATAAGGCCCGCAACGACGAAAGGAGGCCAGGCGAAACGAACGCCTGGCCTCTCAAAACACACAAGATGCGGCCGGTCGGAGCCGTCGGCACCCCGCGCGCTCCTGTCATAGGCGGGCTTTGGACTCTGAGCGTTGGTTGAGCCTGCCGACCAAGGAAGATCGGGCAAGTTCCGTCTGTAAGGTTCATGTCAGCTGCCGCGACCTATCCTTGTTTCATCAGGAAGCGGACGGGGTGTTCCCGGGATCGGCTTCCAGCATCGAACGAAGGACATCGTCATGACCACCGGTTTCAACATGGCCTCCTCCCACGTCTCCGAGCGCGGCGCGCAGCTGAGCGACGACGTCCTCGACACCGTCAGCGGCGGTGGGTTGATCACGGGCGCTGTGGATCTCGTAGCCTCGGGGGTGAAGGCGGGCATCCACTACGCTGCAAAGGGAGTCGGGATGTTCATGGACGCCGATCAGGTCGGTGGCCGCTCCATGCACAACTTCCAGGACAGCGTTCCCGCCTTCGTCGACAAGATCGTCGACAAGATCATCTGAGGCCGCTCTCGAGAGCCCGCTCCGAACGCTCGCCTGAAACGACAAATGGCCCCCCGGTGCAAACCAGCGGGGCCATTAATACGCGGGAGTGCTCAAATCTGCTTCCTTGCTTGCTCCGGCGCCCCACGCATTTGAGCTCGGACGCTGGCTCGGCGCGTCCAGCTCCCCAAATCTGCGCGATTCAATTCGGCTCGATGCGTCTGACCTTCGTCATGCACCAACTCCCGGACATCGGGCCATCGCCAAGCAGCGGAGGACATGATCCGCCATGTCTCGGCCGAGTTCACTCATGCCGGCGCCGGCAAGGCCATTGGCGCCCATCTCTATCGCTTCCCGAACATCAACGGGATCGGCACGCGGCGAAGAGTGATCGATCTCGGTGATGAGATCGTCGTCCGTCCGACTGCCTGCGCTGTGCCCGATCAGAAGCTCCACCATCATGACGTCGCCCTCTGCCCAAGGACGACGGAATCGGCGTTTCACTCTCGCAGCAACGCCGATTCTATCAACGTAATTGGCTCAAGCTGACGCGTTGAACGTCGCCTTGCCGGCAAACTAGGCCGCCGCGGGGTCAATGCTGGCCGAGATAGAGCTCCGCCGCCTTCGGGTCGTCGAGGAGGCTCTTCGCCGCCCCTGCGAGCGCCACCTTGCCACCGTCGAGGATGCAGCCATTATCCGAGATCGCGAGCGCCTGGCGCGCGCGCTGCTCGACGACAAGAACCGAAACGCCGAGTTCGGGCAGGCGCCGGATCAGATCGAAAGCTTCGGCGACCTTGGCGGGGGCAAGGGCCGCCGTGGGCTCGTCGAGGATCATCAGGCCGGGGCGTGTCATCAGGGCGCGGGCGAAGGCGAGCTGCTGGCGTTCACCGCCGGAGAGCGAGCCGGCGCGGGCACGCTTGCGCTCGCCCAGCAGCGGGAAGGCCTCGAAGAGCTCGCGGATGCGCTGTGCCTGGTCGCGCACGCCGACGACGACCTGAAGGTTCTCCAGGATGCTCATCGAGCCGAAGACGTTCGCGACCTGCGGAACGTAGCCGATGCCGGCTGCGATGCGGTCTTCCGTTACGAGCGGCAAGAGATCGCGTCCCTCGAACAGGATGCCGCCAGAAACGCGGGGCAACAGGCCGACGATCGCTTTCGCGAGCGTCGACTTGCCGGCGCCGTTGGTGCCGGCAACCGTCAGGATCTCGCCCTTCTTGAGCGACAGCGAGATGCCGTTGAGGATGTTGACCTCGCCGTAACCGCCGCGGACGTCCTTGATGTCGAGCAAGGTCACGACACGCCTCCAAGATAAGCTTCGCGCACGACCGGATCCTCGAGGACTGCGGCGGGGGCGCCCTCCGCCAGGACCTTGCCGCGATCCATGACCGCAAGGCGCGGCACCAGGCGGGTCAGCGCCTCCAGATCGTGCTCGATGATGACGAAGCCGATGCCGCGCGCATTCAGCTCCTTGATCCGCTCCATGATTTCGCCGATCAGCACCGGATTGACGCCGGCGAAAGGCTCGTCGAGCAGGATCAGCTTGGGCTGGACCATCAGGGCACGGCCGAGCTCCAGCAGCTTCTTCTGGCCGCCCGAGAGCTTGCCGGAGGGCACATCGGCGACCTTGTCGAGCTTGAGGAAGGCCATGGTGCGCTCGACTGTCTCGGCGATGGCAGCTTCCTCCGTGCGGACCTTGCCCGGACGGAGGAACAGGCCAAGCAGGCTCTCCCCGGTCTGGTCGGGGGCGGACGCCATCAGGTTCTCGCGCACCGTCAGATGCGAGAACTCCCGCGGCACCTGGAAGGTGCGCAGCATGCCGGCACGCGCGCGCTGTGGCGGCGAGAGGGCGTCGATCCGATTGCCGTTCAGTCGAACCTCGCCGGCATCAGCGGCGACGAAGCCGGAGATGACAGAGAACAAGGTCGACTTGCCGGCGCCATTCGGGCCGATGATCCCGAACAGGGCATCCGTCTCGATGGTCAGACGTACGCCGTCCAGGGCCTGAAAGCCGCCGAAGGACTTGGTGATGTCGCGGATTTCAAGGCTCATCGCTTGGTGTAATCCCCCATGAGCCCCTGGGGCCGATAGATGATGAACAGGATCAGCAGCAGGCCGACGAGGCCGATCCGGACCGAGGCCATGTCGACCTCGGAAATCCAGGGAATGACGTCGCGGATGAAGCGCGAGCCCTCGAGAAAGGCCATCAGGATGACGGAGCCGATCACTGCTCCGGAGACGCGGCCGACGCCGCCCATGATGATTGCCATCCAGACATAGAAGGTGACGAGCGGGATGTACTGCTCGGGCACGATGTAGGTGATGTAGTGGGCGTAGAAGGCACCGGCGATGCCGGCGAGCGCGGCGCCGACCACGAGCACCTGGATCTTGAAGCGCGGCGGATCCTTGCCCAAGGCCTGCACGGCTTCCTCGTTGTCGCGGATCGCCTCGATGATCCGTCCGAAGGGCGAGCCCGCGATCCGGCGGATCATCCAGGCGGCCGCAACCGTGACGGCGAGGATGGTGGCGAAGGTCGCGATCTGACCTGCCGCACCGCCGAGTTCCGAATAGAGCCGCGGAATGCCGGGGATGCCCTGCACGCCATTGGTCAGCCAGCGCTCGCTGGTCAGGACGATCCGCACGACCTCCGAGAAGCCGAGCGTCACGATGGCGAAGTAGTCGTCGCGCAGGCGCAGCGAGACCAGGCCGATCGGCCAGGCCGCGATGCCGGCGAGGAGCGCGGCGCCGGCGAAGCCGACGATGAAAGGCGCGCCGTTCATCACGAGCAGCGCGCTGGTATAGGCGCCGATCGCGAAGAAGCCGACATGGCCGAAGTTGATCAGGCCGGTGAGGCCGTATTGCAGCGTCAGCCCGAGGCTGAGCAGGACGTAGATCAGCGCGATGATGCCGATCGCGACGAGATAGGCTTCCATCAGCGCACTCCCTCGACGCGGCCGAACAATCCGCGCGGCCTGACCAGCAGGACGGCGAGCATGATTAGGAAAGCAATGGCGATCTTGTAGGTGAACCCGACGAAGGGCGTGGAGAACTCCTGCATCGCGCCGAGGATGAGCCCGGCGACGACAGCGCCGACCGGCGAGCCGATGCCGCCGAGGATTGCCGCGGTGAAGGCCGGCAGCAGCATCTCCCAGCCGAATTCCGGCGTCACGATTGTCTTCATGCCGAGCATCATCCCGGCGATGCCGGCGACTGCGCCAGCAAGCAGCCAGAGCGCGACCATGACGCGGCCGGGACGGATGCCGGAAACGCGGGCAAGGTCGCGATTGTCGGCGACGGCGCGCATCTGCCGCCCGATGGCGGTGAGATAAAGCAGGCCGAAGACCGCGATCAGCGTGACCAGGGCGACGAGCGCCATCTGCAGGTCGAGCGGCAGAATGCGAAGCCCTCCGAAGATGTAGGGGCGTGCAAGCGGTATCTGGAACACCTGCTGGCCGTGGCCGAAGGCGACGCCGAGCGCCGCCCGCAGCAGGAAGGCGATGCCGATGGAGGCGACGAGAAGCGCGACGACGGAGCGGCCGGCGAGCTTCCGGAACACGCTCCAATAGGCGAGGAGCAGCACGATACCGGTCGCGCTGGCGGCGCCGAGGCCGGCGACGATGAAGGAGCCGCTGGCCTTGTGAGCCGCCAGCGCCGCATAGGCGCCGAGCGTCATGGAGTCACCGGTCGCGGCATTCGGGAAGCGCGCGATCCCGAAGACGAGCGTGATCGAGAGCGCCGCCAGGCCGATGACGAGGCCCTGGAACAGCCCGTTTACGAAAAGCTGAGCGTAAAACATGAAACAACCTGGTCGGGCATCGCGGCGCCTGGAGCCGGCAGCCCCTGCAGGCAATGGCCTGCAGGGGCGATGCGTCAGATGTTGACGACGTAGCGGCGGTTGAGCTTGCCGCCCTCGATGAAGAAGACGCCGAAGGACGGGGAGACATCGCCATACTGGTCGAAGTCGAGCACCGAGGAGGCGCCCTCGAAATTGATCTTGCCCTTCTTCAGCGCTTCCTTGCCCTCGGCGTAGCTGTAGACCTTCGTGCCGTCGGGGTTCGAGACTTCACGGATCTTCGCGTTGATCGCCGCCGTTTCGGTGGAGCCGGCCGCCTCGATCGCCAGAGCGAGCGAATGGACCATGTCCCAGGTCATGGCGCTGAAGATGTTCGACTGGCCGGACTGCCCGGTCGCCTTCTCGTAGACCTCGGCATAGGCCTTGAACGACGGCGCCGTCTCGTTCGAGATCGAGTCGACCGAGATCACGCCTTCGACCACCTCCGGACCGGTCGCCTTGACCAGATCGGGGTTGGCGGCCCAGCCGGGGATGATCCACTTGACCGGCTGCCCGCTCTGGAACCACTCGCGCATGATGATCGTGGTGTCCGACAGATAGGAGCCGGTGACGATCACGTCCGGGTTGGCGGCGAGGACCTTCTGCAGCTCGGAGCGGTAGGACGGCTGGTTCGGCTCGTAGACGACGTTCGCGACGACCTTGTTGCCCTTGGCTTCCCAGGCCTTCCGGAAACCCTCGGTGTTGCCGATGCCGGAGGCGTTGTTGAAGGCCATGGTGGCCGGGCGCTTGAAGCCCTCCTTGGCGCAGATCTCGGCGAAGGCCCTGCCGAAGCGGTCATTGGTCGCCTGGAACCGGTAGGACAGCCCCTTGGCGTTGGCCGGCGGCACCGAGAGCGCAGGCGCGCCCGAGGTGTTCATCAGGATGATGTTGGCGTCGTTCGTCAGCGGCACGACGGCGAGCGAAACGCCGGAAGACCAGGTGCCGAGAATGGCCTGGACCTTGTTGACGTCGATCAGCTTCTTGGCGGCGAGAACGCCGGCCTGCGGGCTGGTCTGCGTATCCTCCGAGACGACCTCGATCTTGCGGCCGGCGGCGCCGCCGGCGGCGTTCACGATCTCGGCCGCGGCGGTGATCATCTTCTGCATGCCGGAGCCGTAGGGCGCGCCGGCGCCCGTCACCGGGCAGAGCGCGCCGATGCGGAAGACGCCCTGCGGCTGGGCCCGCAGGACGGAAGGCGCCGCGATGAGGGCCGAAGCCGCTCCGAGCGTGCCGATGAACTGACGACGGTTGGTGGTCATGGCCTGTTCCCTTTTAGGTTAGTTCAGCTCGTTCTTGATGAAGTCGCCGCTCTTCATGATGATCGGCAGGTGCCCCCCCTGCCCCGTCAGCAGCGAGAGATCGGCCAGCGGATCGCCGTCGACCACGATGAGGTCGGCATAGGCATCGGGCGCGATCACGCCGATCTTGCCGGGCATGCCGATCAGTTCTGCTGCGTTGACCGTTGCCGAGCGGATGACCTCGATCGCGGGAAGCACGCGCCCGCGGATGACGAACTCTTCCGACTGGTGCCGGTGCATGGCGCCGAGCAGATCCGTACCATAGGCCATTTTCACACCGGCCTGGCGCATGATCTCGAGAGATTCGAGGCCGCGCAGACGGACATCGTCGATCTTGGCGACCGATGAAGGCGGCAGGCCGTAGGAAGCCCCTTCATTGTTCAGCGCCTCATAGGTGACGAGCGTCGGGCAGGCGATCGCGCCCCGCTCATGCATGAGGCGGGCCGTCGCCGCCTGAATGAGGTTGGCATGCTCGACCGAGCGCACACCGAGCTTCACGGCGCGCGCAATGCCCTCATCCGTATAGAGATGCGCGGCGACGTAGGTCTGGGCGTTGTGGGCCTCCTCGACGATCGCGGTGATCTCGGCATCGCTGAAACCGAGGAAAGCGATCGGATCGGTCGGTGACGCGATGCCGCCATTCGCCATGATCTTCACGAACTGGGCGCCCTGGCGGATTTCGTCGCGCGCGGCGGCACGGCAGGCGTCGACGCCGTCGCAGACACGGCCGAGCGAGCCGAGCTGATGGGTCTGGTAGTCGGGCCGGCGGTTGTCGTAGCGGCCACGGAAATCGGCATGGCCGCCCGTCTGCGACAGGGCCTTGCCGCAAATGACGAGGCGCGGCCCGACATAGAGGCCCTGCTCCTGCGCCTCGACGAGGGCATAGGTCGCGCCGCCGACGTCGCGGACGGTGGTGAAGCCGCGCTGCAGCATTTCGCCCATCAGCTTCACCGCCTGCAGGGCGACGAGCGCATCCGGGAGCATCGCGTTCTGGCCGAAATTCGCCGAATTGGCGATGACATGGACATGGCAGTCGATCAGGCCCGGCATCAGCGTCCGGCCCTTGAGATCGATGCGCCGCGCGCCGCCATCGGCGATCGGGCGGTCGGAGACCTCGCGGATCAGCCCGCCCTCGACACGCACGAAGCGGTCGTGCTTGCCTTCGGGGCTGGTGCCGTCGAGCAGCCTCGCATTCTCGAAAATGATAGCCTGTGTCACGGGTGCATGCCTTGCTTGGTCGGATCGGAAATGGCGCCCTCGCCGGCGCGGCTCTGCTGCGAATGCCCGGCCAGGACCGTCTTCCAGAAGCCGAGAAGCCGCGCATAGTAGGCGGGATCGTCGCGCAGGATGGTCTGAAGGCTCATGCCGCGCATCAGGCAGAGCGTGGCGTTGAACGCCGCCTCGACCTCGGGCTTTTGCAGGCCGGTTCCGTCGAAGAAGTCCTGCCAGGTGCCGTCGAGCGCCGCGTGGAACTCGCGCGTCACCGAAACCAGTTGTTCGCGCAGATAGGGATTGTGCCGGGCAGCGGTCACATGCTCGAGCGTCACCAGGAAGAGCCGGCCGGAGAACAGCTCCCACATCCGGTCGACGAAGTCGGAAAGGGACAGACTGCCGGCCTTGACGAGCTCGGCAACCCGCCGGATCTCGCCGATCCAGCCCTGCAGCAGATGACTCACTGACTGGACGATCAGATCGTCCTTGCCGGAAAAGTGATGGTTGAGCGCGCCGCGGGTGACGCCGGCGCGTGCCGCGATCTCGGACGTCGTCGCGAGCGCATAGCCGCGCTCCACCAGCAGATCGAGCGTCGCGTCGATCAGACGCGCCCGCGTTTCCGTCGAGCGTTCCTCTTGCGTCCGGCGCTGCTTGTCGGCTGATGGCGGCATGGGCGGACCTTAGCAGCTAGAAACAAACAGACAAGTATGCATGTTTGTTTTCCCCGATGTTGCGCACGGCGATGCCGGCGGGACACAAAGATGCGGACGCGGATGGAGCGACGACGATGCGGATCATGATCGAAGACGAGGAATTCGAGGTGCGCATCGACGGCCCCGACGCGGCGCCCGCGCTGCTGCTGTCGAACTCGCTCAGTTCGGACATGTCGATGTGGGAAGACCAGATTCCGCTCTGGTCGCAACACTTCCGGGTGATCCGCTACGATCAGCGGGGCCACGGGGGCAGCACCGTTTCCCCGGCTCCCTACTCAATGGAACAGTTGGGCCGGGATGCGCTTTCCGTACTCGATGCGCTCGGCGTGCAGCGCGCGCATTTCTGCGGGCTGTCCATGGGCGGCATGGTCGGCATGTGGCTGCTGACCCATGCGCCGGATCGGGTCGACCGGGCGGTCCTCGCCAATACTGCCGCCTATATGGGCCCGGCAGATCTCTGGAACGGGCGTGTCGCAGCGGCCGAGGCCGGCGGCATGGAAGCGCTTGTCGATTCGACCATAGCGCGCTGGTTCCCGGAGGCTTTCCGGGCCGCCGCACCTGAAACGATCGAACGGATGCGGGCCATGATCCTGAGGACTCCCGCCGTCGGGTACCAGGGATCGTGCCTGGCGATCCGCGACATGGATCAACGGGAGACGATCAAGGGTATCCGAAATCCGGTGCTCGTGATCATTGGCTCGAAGGATCCGGCGACGACCCCGACCGACGGCGAGGCCATCGTCGCTGCGATTCCCGGCGCGCAGAAGTGCGTTCTGGACGCCGCACACATCTCGAACATCGAGCAGGCCACGGCTTTCGGGGCCGCGGTCGCTGCCTTCCTCCTGGGCGGCGAGCCCGGGCCGGGCAGACGGTTGAGGTGCGCTCTGTCGGGTCATACCCATAGCGCGGCCTAGCCGACGACGGGGGCCGCCGCTCACGGGCGCGATGCTATTCCAGTCATCGCGCCCATGAGCGAGGTCTTGCCGGCAGGAACCCGCGTCCACGCGATCGTCGAGGTCGCCCATGCGCCATAAGCCGACATTGCTCGCTCCCCTCCCCGGGGGAGCAGAAGTTCAAGCCGAACCCCCCGGTGTGCTGGGGATCTCGCTTCAGGTCCTGAGAACGATTTTTGCTGAACCGACACGACCGCCATCGATATCGGCAAAGGCACGATCTCCCTCGCTGAGAGAGCGTTGCTCGATCCAGCCGAGATCGCCGAGACGCCCTTTGGCGAGGGCTTCGACGGTCTGGGCAAAATCGGCGGGTGTATAGCAATAGACACCGGCAAACGTGATCTCTTGCAGGGTGATCTTTCGAACGTCGAGGCCAGCCTGGCCGGGGAGCAGGCCGACATGGACGATCACGCCGCCGGGCCGCACCAGGCGACAGGAAGCAGCACGTGTGGCATCGGCGCCGACTGCGTCGATGACGAGGTCGATGCTATTCTCAGGCGGCTCGTCCTGGCCGGGCTTATAAACGGCGAACCCTTCCGCCAGCAGCGTTTCTCGCCTCAGCGGATTGGTTTCGCCGACTAGAAGATCGCGCGCACCAAACAGGCGTGCGACGAGCCCGGCCGCCAGGCCGATGGCGCCCCCGCCGAGCACGACGACGCGGCAGGCGGAAAGAGGCTGGTGCAGACGCTGCACCCCGGTCCGGATCGCATGCCAGGAAACGGCGACCGGCTCGGCGAGCGCCGCATGGGCGACCGGCATCGTCTCGGGGATCGGCGTCAAATTGCGCAGCGGGATGCGCACCAGTTCGGCGAATGCGCCTGGCCGCGGCGGCATCGAGATGATCTGCCGCGTTGGCGAGAGGTGCCAGCGTCCCTCGATCGCATACGGACAGTTGGGATCGACGACGAGCGGGTTGATGGTCACGCGTTCGCCGGCACGTGGCCCTGTCGCGATCCGCCCCGCCGCTTCGTGGCCGAGGATCAACGGCGGCGGCCGACGCGTGTCGAAACCGTGATAGGCATGCATGTCGGAGCCGCAGATGCCGACGGCCTCGACCCGGACCAGCACCTCGTCGGCCTGCGGCACGGGTTCCGGCTCGTCGCGGAAGACGAGGCTGTTGGGGCCGGTATAGACCAGTGCCTTCATACCACTTCCATCCTCATTTGGCGGTGAAGCCGCCATCGACCGTCAAAGTCTGGCCGGTGACATAGGCCGAAGCTGGAGAGGCGAGGAACACCGTGGCGCCGGCGAGATCCTCCAGCTCGCCATTGCGGCCGATCGCGGTTTGCGCGGCATTGCGGGCCGCCCGTTCGGCGTCATCGAACACCGCTTGCGTCAGCGGCGTCGGGAAGAAGCCAGGCGCGATCGCATTGCAGGTCACGCCTCGGCTGGACCATTCCTGCGCGATCGCCCGCGTCAGTTGCACGACGCCGCCCTTGGCGGCGCCATAGGGCGCGCTGTCGGGAAAGGCCCGGTAGCTTTGCAGCGAGGCGATGTTGATGATCCGGCCGTGGCCGCGCCTTGCCATGGCCGGAGCAAAGGCCTGCGTCAGCAGGAAGGGCGCGCGCAGATGCACCGCCATGTGCAGGTCGAACGCCGCGGCCGTTACCTCGCCGAAGGGCTGGCGCAGATTGAGCCCGGCTGCGTTGACCAGGATGTCGATCTCGCATCCGAGGGTTTCGCAGGTGGTCGCCAGCGCGGTTCCCGCCTCCGGCGCGGCGAGATCGGCCGCGGCGATCTCGGCGGCGATCCCCTCCGTCGCGAGTGCCTGCGCCGCCTTGCGCAGCTCCTCCTCGCGTCGTGCGACGAGGACGAGCCGGGCACCGGCGAGGCCCAGCGCCCGCGCCATGGCGAGCCCGATGCCGCTGTTGCCGCCGGTCACCAGGGCCGTGCGCCCGGAGAGGTCGAACAGTGCCGTGAGGCGGAACACGCTCACGCCTCCACCGGCTGGCCGAGATCGACATTCGAGCCCGGGGCGTATTTCGCCATCCGCGCATCGCTGGTGCGGGCATGGGCTTCCATGCCCTCCAGTCGCGAGATCCGCGCCGAGACCGGGGCGACGCGCTTGCAGGCCTCGCGGTCCATGCGCTGCCAGGTCAGCGGCTTCAGGAACTTATGGACCGAGAGCCCGGCCGAGTAGCGGGCGGCGAACTTGGTCGGGAGGATGTGATTGGGGCCGGAGACCTTGTCGCCGAAGGCGACATTGGTTTCCTCGCCGAGGAACAGCGAGCCGTAATTGGTCAGCTGCGCATGCCACCAGTCGAGATCGGCGCAGTGCACTTCGAGATGTTCCGAGGCATAGCGGTCCGAGACCTCGACCATCTCCTCGCGGCTGTCGCAAAGTACGATCTCGCCATAGTCGCGCCAGGCTGCGCCGGCGGCGTCGCGGGCTGTCGGCGGCAGCGCCGCGATCAACTCGGGCACCAGCCGCGACACCTCCTGCGCGATCCGCCGTGAACTGGTGATCAGCCAGGCCGGGCTCTCATGGCCGTGCTCGGCCTGCCCGACCAGATCGGTCGCGACGAGCAGCGGGTCGGCGCTGTCATCGGCGAGGACTGCGACCTCGGAAGGGCCAGCGAACACGTCGATACCGACCTTCCCGAACAGCATGCGCTTGGCTTCTGCGACGAACTTGTTGCCCGGACCGACGATGATGTCGGCCGGGCGGCCGGTGAACAGGCCGAACGCCATGGCGGCGATCGCCTGCACGCCGCCGAGGCACATGATGATGTCGGCGCCCGCCACCGTCATCGCATAGAGAACATGCGGGTGGATGCCCTGCCCGCGATAGGGCGCCGAGCAGGCGACGACGGTCTTGACGCCCGCTGCCTTGGCAGTGGCGACCGACATGTAGGCCGAGGCGATATGGGCGTAGCGGCCAGTCGGGACGTAGCAGCCGGCCGTGTTCACAGGCACGAGCTTCTGCCCGAGATACAGGCCCGGCGACATCTCCAGCGAGAAATCCCGGCAGGAGGCGTGCTGGGCCTCGGCGAAGCGCCGGACCTGCCCGGCGGCGAAGGAGATGTCGTCCTTCACGTTCTGCGGAATGTCCCGGATGCGCTCGGCAATCGCCGCCTGGTCCAGGACGATCGGCCCGTCCCATTTGTCGAGCCTGGTCGCATAGTCGCGCACGGCCTGCTCGCCCCCGGTCTCGATCGCAGCCAGCATCTCAGTGACGACCGCGCGGGCGGTGTCGGTTTCCGTCTCGGGCGTCTTGGTGGCTGTTTTCAGATGCGTGATCGCCATGGCGCTGTCCGCTTCGGTCAAAAAGGTGGGGAACGCGATGACGGCCCGGAGGGCGCCGCCATCGCCATGCTTGGTCTGATCTCAGGTCACTTCTTGTCGAACTCGGTGGCGAAGGCCTTGAGCTTCGGGTCCGCCGCGACGCGCTTCAGGAAGTCGTCTGTGAGATAGTTCTTGGTGTCCGGGTTCGACGGGATCGTGCCGACCTCGGTGATGAACTTGCCGATCTCGCTGAACCAGCCGTCGACGGTCGAGGCGGCCGTGCCACGCGCCATCAGCTTCAGCTGCTCGTCGAGGCCGAAGGTCGGACGCAGCGCGAACTCCTGGTCCATGGCGCGGGCCGTGACCTCGAGACCGCCCTGCTTGTAGAAGTCCAGCGCGAGCGTGCGCGCCTCGGCCGGGTTGGCCTTGGCCCAGGACCAGCCGCGCAGGAAGACCGCGAGGAACTTCGCGACATCGTCCGGCCGTTCCTTGGCGAACTCGGCGCGCACGATCAGCGCGCCCGGCACGATCGCGTTCGCATCGGCGCCGGAGCAGAGATATTTGGCGTTGGCGCGGTCTTCCAACGTGTAGGTGTTGGGCGCCCAGACACCGGCGACATCGCCATTATTGGAGGTGATCGCCGTGATGATCTGGGCCTGGCCGAGATTGACGAACTGCATGTCGCCATGGGCCAGGCCGAACTTCGTCAGGCATTTGCGCGCCGAATAGTCGACGGTGGAATTCGTCGTCAGCAGCAGCTTCTGGCCCTTCAGTGACTTCGGATCGGCCTTGATCGCGTCGAACTTGTCGCCGCGCACCATCATGGCGTTGGTCTTCGACTCGTCGTTGGTGAGGCCGATCGTCAGGATGTTGAACCGGACTGCGCCGAGCACGGCCGGCACCGAGCCGGTGCCGCCGACATCCCATGACTTGGCGGCCGCCGCCGCGATCTGCGGCGCACCGGCCGGGAAGGTCGAGAAATTGGGGGCGAGGCCGACCTCCTTCCACCAGCCTTTCACCGTGGCGTAGTGGAAGGGCAGCGCCCAGTAGAGCGAAGGCTGATAGCTGATCCCGATCGCTGTCTGGGCCTGCGTGGGCGAAATCACAGCGCAAGCGAACGTGGCGGCGAGGCCCAGTCCGGCAATGATGCGTCTCATCTTCGTCTCTCCCTCTTGTCGTTGATCCGGTCTCAGCTTGTCGCGGCTCGTCCGGTTTTCCCTGTCTCCGTCCGCGTGGAGACGATGGTCTCGATGGCCTCGCGCAGGATCTCGGCTGCGAGGTCGCAATCCTCATCGGTCAGCGAGAGAGGTGTGCGGATGTCGCAGAGACCGGCCAGGATGGCGTGGGTCTGCGACATCGGCCCCTGCTCGCCGGCATAGCGCCAGTGGCGCGGTGCGCTGGTGAAGCCACGCTGCCGGCCGGCGCCGAACCATTTGATCGGCAGGCCGCGGGCGGCACAGCGATCGAGCACTGCGGCAATCTCGCCATCCGTGAAGCCGAGCAGCGAGAACTGGACGGATGTCGCGGAGTATTGCTGCCTCGGCGAACGGGGCGGCAGGCGAACATGCTGAGAGCGTGCATGGCGCTGGCGATCCGGTCATGAATCGCGTTCCAGCGTGCGACCCGGCGCGGCAGATCCCGCAGTTGCGGCCGCAGCAGAGCGGCGGCGAGCGCCGTCATGCGCATGCTGAAGTTCGGCGTCCTTTCCTCCCAGCCGGCGATCACGTCGGAAGCCGGTGCGCTCAGATGCTGCTCGTGCAGCATGTAGCTGCCCGAATGAAGGATGGCGCGTGCGGCGCGATGAGCGTCGTCGAGGACGAGAAAGCCGCCCTCCCCGGCGTTCAGGTGCTTGTAGGTCTGGGCGCTGAAGGCCGCCGCCTCGCCAAAGGTTCCGATTGCCCGGCCGTTCCACGTGGCGCACAGGGCATGCGCACAATCCTCGACGAGCACCAGCCCGAGTTCTTCGCAGGCGCCCATCACCGCATCCATGTCGGCGATATGGCCGCGCATATGCGACAACAGCAGGACGCGCGCGCCCGAAGCCCGTGCCTTGCGCCTCAGATCGTCGCAATCGATGACGTAGTCTGCGCCGATCTCGACCAGAACCGGTCTGGCTCCCGCATGGAGGATGGCGCCAGGGACAGGCGCGAGCGTGAACCCGTTGACCAGCACCGGTTCGCCCGGCTGCACATCCAGCACCTTCAGCGCCAGGCATAGCGCCGCGCCGCCGGAATTGACCGCCACGCAGTAACGCCGAGCAATCAAGGCGGCGAATTCCTGCTCCAGTACCGCGACGTCGTTCTGGTCGGCACCCATTTCGCCATAACGGAACAGCCGACCCGAGCGCATCAGTTCGCAGGCCCGCGCGATGCCGGCCTCCGGTATCGGCTCCGGCTCGGTCAGGTCGCGCTGCAGGCGCGGCAGCAAGGCAAGCTCAAGCCCCATGGGCGCCCTTCTCCTCGCGCAGCGATTTCCAGATCTGGGTGCGCAGATGGACGAAGGATTCGATATCCATGACGTCCTCGATCTTCTGCAGCCGGTCCCAGTTCTCGGCCTCGCGGATCGAGCGGATGTCGAGCACCTCCTTGATGCGGCCCGGGCGCCGCGTCATGATCGCGACCCGGTCGGCGAGATAGACCGCTTCCTCGACCGCATGGGTGATGAACAGGACGGTGCGGGGATTGACCCTTGCCAGCCGGACCAGCTCCTCCTGCATGACGACGCGGGTTTGTGCATCGAGGGCGCCGAAGGGCTCGTCCATCAGCAGTACTTCGGGGTCGAGCACATAGGCGCGGGCGATGGCGACGCGTTGCTGCATGCCGCCGGAGAGCTGATGCGGGAAGGCAGCGGCATGGCTTTCGAGGTTCATCAGCTTCAGCGCGCCGGCGACGAGTTCGTCGCGCTCCGCTTTCGGCAGCTGCTTGTTGCGCAGGCCAAGCTCGATGTTCTCGCGCACAGTCTTCCAGGGGAACAGCGCGAATTGCTGGAATACAACCGCACGGTCCGGCCCGGGCCGGGTCACCGCCTTGCCGTTGACGCTGACCGTGCCCGCGCTCGGAGGCTCGAAGCCCGCGACCATCCTCAGGCAGGTGGTCTTGCCGCAGCCGGAAGGACCGACGATGGCGACGAACTCCTTCTCGCCGATCTCCAGATTGATGTCGTCGAGCGCCTTCACGCCGGAGCCGCGCGGTCCGAAGACCTTGTCGACCTTGTCGAAACGGATCGATCCCATCGTCTAGCCCTTCAAGCCTCGAGGCCGCGGCGGCGGCGCATCCACGCCTCGCCCTGCCGCAGCAGTATGTCGATCAGCATGCCGACGATGCCGATCGCAGCCATGCCGGCCATCACCGTCGGCGTCGCGACATTGGCTTGCGCCTGCACCATCATGAAGCCGACGCCAGCGGCCGCTACGATCAGCTCCGCGCCGACCAGCGACTGCCAGCCGAGCCCGGCCGAGACGCGCAGTCCCGCGACGATCGAGGGCATTGCTGCCGGCAGCAGGACTTCCAGGATCATCCGCAGATGGCCGGTGCCGAGCATGCGCGCCGCCTCGATCAGGCGCGGCTCGACGAAGCGCGCGCCGCGATAGGCGTTGATCAGGCAGGGCGGAAAGGCGCCGGCGAAGATGATCAGGACGGGCCCGCCGATGCCGGTGCCGAACCAGAGCGCGGCGAAGGGCACCCAGGCGATCGGGGCGATGAAGCGCAGCCCGTCGAAGAGCGGCGTGACGATGTCGTCGAGCAGGCGGAACCAGCCCATCAGCAGGCCGAGCGGCACGCCGATGCCGGCGGCGAGCAGCACGCCCAAGGCGTAGCGCTGCAGGCTGGAGGCAAGGTGCTGCGGCAGCGTCGCACCGGCGAAGGGTGTCGAGCTGAGCTGGAGGGTCCGCGTCAGCACGTCGAGTGGCGAAGGCAGGAACTGCCGGGGCACGATCCCCGAGACCGAGAGCAGGGTCCACAGGCCGATGAAGCCGACGAGCCCGAGTAGCCCCCATGCCAGCTTTTCGCCCAATCGCAGTGGTGAGTCGCTCATGGCCTCAGTCTCTCCCCGCCACGTTCCAGGCGAGCGCGCGGCGCTCGGCGAGGCCGAGAAGCAGCGTCGTCGCCCAGCCAAGGACGCCGACGGTGACCATTCCGACGAGGATCATGCCGGGGTAGATGTCCTGCTGCGCCATGTTGAGGACGAAGCCGATGCCGACCAGCGCCCCGACCAGCTCGGCGGCGACCAGCGTCGTCCAGGCCGCCTGAAGCGATAGGCGAAGGCCGGTGAAGATCATCGGCGACGCCGCCGGTGCGATGACCTCGCTTACCAGCCGCCAGCGCGGCGTGCCGAGCATGCGCGCCGCCTCGATGATCGGCCGGTCGATGTTGCGGACGCCGGCGAAGGCATTGATGACCGCGGGGACGAAGGCCGCGAACCAGATCACCATGATCTTGGCGGCGTCGCCGAGGCCGAGCCATAGGATCGCGAGCGGGATCCAGGCCAGCGGCGGGATCGGGCGGATGATCAGGAAGATCGGGTTGATCGCCGCCTCGGCCCGCCGGCTCCAGCCCATCCACAGCCCCAGCGGCACGCCGGTGGCGATCGCGACGAGGAAGCCGAGGATGACGAGCCGGACGCTGTGGAAGGCATGGTTCGCAAGCTCGGCGCCGGCATAGCCGCGCGTCGCGATCTGGTTGAGCGACTGCCAGAATTCGGTGGGCGAAGGAAAGCGGCCGGGCGAAACCAGGCCCGTCGCCGTCGTCAAGACAAACCACAGCAGCAGCGTCGCCGCCACCGAGGCCAGACTGACCCATCCTCGCCGTCCTATCATCGCGCTCCTCGTGCGCCCTTTAATGAAAGCGCTTTCAGTTAAGCTTCCAGATCGCAATCCGGATGTCAACATGCCTTGCGAGATGGATATATCGGGCTTGAGCGCTTGTATCCGACCCGGCTTGGGCGCTAGGTTATGAAAGGATTTTCATCAGGGAAGACCGATGGATGGTCGCCGCATCAAGCTGAGCGATGTCGCCCGCGATGCCGGCGTGTCGCCCGCTACCGTGTCGCGCGCGATCGCGCAGCCGGAGCTGGTCTCGCCCGAGACGCTGGCCAAGGTCATGGCCAGCGCCCAGCGCCTCGGCTATCTGCCGGATGGCGCGGCGCGCGCGCTCGCCTCGGGCCGCTCGATGACGATCGGCGCGATTGTCCCCACACTGGACAGCGCCATCTTCGCCCGCGCGCTCCAGGCGATGCAGGCGACATTGGCGCAGTCCGGTTATCTGCTGCTGGTCGCCTCGCACGAGGCCAGCCCAGCGGCTGAGACACAGGCGGTCCGGGCCCTGCTCGGACGCGGCGTCGACGGGCTGATGCTGGTTGGAGCTGAGCGTGCGCCGGAAACGACCGCGTTGCTCAGGGCTTCGGGCGTTCCCGTCGTCCTGACTTGGTGCGGAGACGGCCATTTCGCTTCGGTCGCGATCGACAACGTGCTGGCCGGAAGGCTGGCCGCCGAGCACCTGATCGCACTCGGCCACCGGCGCATCGGCATGATCACCGGCCCGCTCCACTTCAACGACCGGCAGACGGCGCGCCTCGCCGGGGCAAGGCAGGCACTGGCGGAGGCGGGACTGTCGCTCCCAGACCAGCTGGTCACAGAACAGGCGTTGACGCTGGCCGGCGGCCGCGCCGGCTGCGCCACCCTTCTCGAACTCGATGACAAGCCGACAGCGCTGATCGGCGGCGTCGACCTGCTGGCTATCGGCTGCATCGAGGAGGCCCATGCGCGCGGCATGAACGTGCCCGGTGACCTCGCGGTCGTCGGCATCGACGGGCTCGACATGTCCGCTCACATCTCGCCTTCGCTGACGACCGTGCATCTGCCGACCGGCAGGATCGGTCAGTTTGCGGCGATGAAGCTGATGGCGCTTGTCCGGCGCGAAGCGATTGAGCAGCATACTGTTTTGCCGGTCGAGCTGATTGTCAGGCGTTCGGCTGCCGGCGCAAGCTGAGTCCGCGAAGGTTAGGAAGCATCCCGTCCAGCCCTCCCACAGGCGCGGTTGGCGCGGCCTATGTCCGTGGCGTCCGGCCCGCGGTCAGTCCGCCGCCTCCGGTCGGAGCTATCGGATCGCAGAATTGCCGAGCATTGCCGCGGACCCCGCCATTTGCCCGGCAAAGCCGACCACGCATCGGGCTCGGCTGGGCCACTCTGGCGGGGTGGCGGCTTCCGGAGTCAATGCTCGTTCACCCCCCTTGGCTCACTGGACATGCTCGCGGCCGGCAGGTTCAACCGCGCTGGCGGCCTCTCGAAGCTCAGGCGCCCGCGCTTGAAGCCCATGACCGGTTCGGCGATTTCCGCCAGCGCGTCGCCCGGCGTCCGGGCATCCAGGATGACAAGGTCGGCGGGATTGCCGACGGCGATGCCGTAATCGGCGAGGCGCATCAGCCGTGCCGGCGCGGTGGTCACAAGGTCGAGGCACTGCTCGAATTCGTGCGGGCCGCATTGCGCGACATTGGCGTAGAGATTGCCCATGCGCAGGAGCGAGGCGTCGCCGAAGGGCGTGAAGGGATTGAGCACATTGTTCGTTGCGACCGAGCAGGTCACGCCTTGAGCCGCCAGCAGATGCGCCGGCGTGAGCCCGCGCGGCCTCGCATGGGTCTCCTGCCGGCCCATGAGGTAGAGGTCGGTGGCCGGTAGCACGGTCAGGGCGATGCCGGTATCGGCGAGCCTTCGCCCGATCGTCGCCAGGGCATCGGGAGGAATCATCGAGAGCTTGGTCACGTGGCCGATCGCCACGCGCCCGCCCCAGCCATGCAGCTGGGCCTGCCGGCAGACCTCGTCGAGATGCATCCAGCTCGGATCGAGGTCGAAATCGAGGTGGAAATCGAGATCGACATCGAAGCGCCGCGCCAGTGCGAAGAGCCGCTCGATCTGCGCCGCCGGATCGGTGTCTGTATAGGGGCAGCCACCGAGGAGGTCGGCCCCGTCCTCGAGTGCGGTGACGAGCAGTTCCTCGGTGCCGAGATCGTTGGTCAGGCCCTCCTGCGGAAAGACGCAGATCGAGAGGTCGAGCCCCCAGGCATAGTCGGCCTTCAGCGCCTTGATCGCCGCAAAACTGCGCAGTCCGGCGCGTGGGTCGACCTCGACATGGGTGCGCATCCGGGTGGTACCCTTGCCGATCGCCTTTTCGATGACCCTGGCGCCGCGCTCGTAGACATCGGCCTCGGTGAAGTTGCGCTTCATTGCGGCGACGGACGCGATGGCGCCGGCGAGTCCACCATGGTCGTGGCCGCAGCGGCTGAGCAGGCAGGCCTTGTCGAGATGGATATGGCTGTCGACGAAGCCCGGCAGCGCCAGCCGGCCGCCGACCTCGACCTCCGGCGCATCACAACGCAGCCCCGCGCCTATGGCCGCGATCCTCCCGGCCCTGACGCCGATATCCTGCGGTTGGTCATGGCCGCGGATGGTCGCTCGGCGAAAGACGAGATCGAGAGAAGGGGCGGTCGGCATGGCTCTGCTTGTCGTTTGGTATTCAGTTGCGCAGAAAACATGCATGCACTTTATGTGCCGAGACGCTAAACACTAGGTTCAGGATGACCCCGTGACAGTGGACCAGACCATGTTGAACCGCGTGGAGCCGCTCTCGGACGCCGAGATCGTGCGAGCCTATCTCGAAGCCTCGATGGTGCCGGATCCGGACGGCGCGGCGCGGTACATGGCGCCGGGGACGCCGATCACCTTTACCGGGGGGCGCCTGTTCGACCATCCGAGCGGACCGTCGGGCTTCAACGCCATGCGTTATCGCTGGGTGAAGAAGCGCATGGAGCGTTTCGATGTCTGCCCAGCCGAGGGCGAGACGATCGTCTACAGCGTCGGCACGCTCTATGGCGAATGGCCAGACGGCACCGCCTTCGAAGGCAATCGCTATGTCGATCGTTTCGTCGTGCGCGATGGGCTGATCGTCAAGATGGACGTCTGGAACGACAGCGCCGAGCGCATCCTGCAGCAGCGCGGCATCGTTGCCTGAAACGGCTATTCGGCCGCGCTCAGCCGGCGCTTGCGCCCGGAAGGCGGGGCGGCGGGCGCCGTCTCGGCATAGGGCGCCAGAATATCCATGATGTCGCGCCCACGCGGTTTCGCGTGCGCGACCAAGGCGCGTTCCGCAACCGAATCGAGGTGATGGTGCATCAGGCTTGCCACAGCCTCTGCATCCCCCGCCTCGAGCGCATCGATCAGCTGCCTGTGCTCGTTTATCCCGCACTCGGATGAATGCGGCCGGCTGAACAGGGATAGCGTCAGGCAGCAGCGATAGGCGATCTCGCTGACATAGCGGATCAGGATCGGGCTCTCCGTCATCGTCGCCAGCAGGATGTGGAACTCGGTCGCGAGCCGGATCGAGACTGCGTCCGGCCCGCTGCGTGCGGCATCCTCGGCATCGACATGGGCGCGCAACGTCGCGACCTGGCTCTTGCTCAGCCGGCCGGCGAGCTGGCGCACGACGAGGCGCTCGAGCTCGATGCGGATGTCGAACGTGTCGCGCGCCTCCTGCCAGCTCGGGGTTGCGACCACGGCAATGCGGTTGCGGCGCAGCTCGACCAGCCCCTCGGCGGCCAGCTGACCGAGAGCATGGCGCGCAATTGTGCGACTGACACCGAAACGTTCACCAAGCGCATCCTCGGGCAGTTTCTCGCCCGGCTCGAGCGCCTGCTCGATGATCGCGCGGCGCAGGGCCCGGCATATCTGTCCGACCTTGTCCGAGGGGCCGCTGCCCCCACCACCGTCACGCGCCATCGTCATCGTCCACCCTGTGCCAGCCGTCTTAGCGCCGTCCCGGGGGACCGCGCAATGCATGCAGTGCGCCAGGAACCCTGCGAACAGCCGCGGTAGCGGTCGTGCCTTCGCCGCTCCATGAACGGCGAGCGGCCACAGAGCATCCAATGCAGTTTGGCATTCCTATTGCATGCACTTTCTCATGAGCCAGACCAGCCCCCTTCTCGCCACCGCGGTGGCGCCGGAACCCGAAATGCAGGCCGCCGCGCAGCCACGGCTCGCAGCGGAACTCTCGCAGGCCTCCGTCACGTTCGGACGCGGGGCGAACGCCGTCCCTGCCCTCTCCGAAACGACGCTGCGCATTCCGGATGGCGAGTTCCTCGCGTTGGTCGGCCCTTCCGGCTGCGGCAAGTCGACCATCCTGCGCCTGGTCAGCGGCCTCGTGCAACCGAGCTCGGGCGCCGTCATCGTGGGCGGGCGCGAGGTCGCGGCCAAGGCGCTGCGGCTCGGCATGGCCTTCCAGAACCCGACCATGCTGCCCTGGATGACGATCGAGCAGAACGTCATGCTGCCGCTCAAGATCGTCGAGCCATTCCGCTCGCAGTTCCGCAAGGAGAAACGCGGCAGCTTCCGCGACAGGGCGCATGCGCTGCTCGCGCAGGTGGGCTTGCAGGGCTTTGCCGGCAAATATCCCTGGCAGCTGTCCGGCGGCATGCTCCAGCGCGCCAATCTCTGCCGCGCCCTGATCCATGAGCCGCGGATGCTGCTGCTCGACGAGCCGTTCGGCGCGCTCGACCAGTTCACCCGCGAGGAACTCTGGGCGATCCTGCAGGAGCTCTGGCTGACCCATCGGCCGACCGTCCTGCTGGTGACGCACGATCTGCGCGAGGCCGGCTTCCTGGCGAGCCGCATCTGCGTGATGAGCGCCCGGCCCGGCCGGATCATCGACGACAGCCCCGTCGCATTCGCGCGGCCGCGCAGCATCGCCATGACCTTCGAGCCCGGTTTCGTGGCGCTGAACCAGCGCCTGCGCGAGCTGATCGTCGATGCCCGTTCGGCCCAGGCAATAGCGGGGAGCCACTGACATGTCCGAGAATCTCAAGCGCAAATTCTGGGCGGCCGCGCTGATCCTGCTGTTCTTCGCCGGCTGGGAGGTGTTCTGCATCGCGTCCGGCATGTCGGACCTGATCCTGCCGCGGCCGAGCCAGGTCTTCGCCACGCTGGTGCAGCGCTTCCCGATCCTCTGGCCGCATATCCTGCAGACGCTGGCGACGACGATGCTGGGCTTCGGGCTCGGCGTGGCGCTCGGGGTCGTGCTCGGCGCGATCATCGGCGTCTCGCGCACCGCCTACGACACGGCCTATCCTCTGCTGATCGGGTTCTCGTCGATCCCCAAGGTCGCCGTGGTGCCGATCTTCGTGCTCTGGTTCGGCTCGGGCACGGTCCCGGCGGTGCTGACCTCGCTCGCAATCTGCTTCTTCCCGATCGTCGTCAATATCGCGACCGGCCTCGCCACCACCGAGCCAGAGATGGAGGACGTGCTGAAGGCGCTCGGCGCCAGCAAGCTCGACATCCTCTGGAATGTCGGCCTGCCGCGGACGATGCCGTTCTTCTTCGCCTCGCTGAAGGTCGCCGTCACCTATGCCTTCGTCGGCACCGTGCTGGCCGAGACCGTCGCCTCAAATCGCGGCATCGGCAACGTGATGATGACGGCCTCCTCCAACTTCAACGTGCCGCTGGTGTTCGCTGGGCTCTTCATCCTCGCCGGGCTCGGCGTGGCCCTCTACGTCGCCTTCTCGCTGATCGAGATGCGCGTCACCGGCTGGGCCAACCGCAAGAACGATTTCGCCGCCGCCTGATCTCAATCCGCGCAAAACAAGAGGGGAAAGACCATGCTCAAGACACTGACTGCGGCCCTGCTCGCGAGCTTCGCGCTGGCCGGCTCCGCACTGGCGCAGGAGACGACCATCAAGTTCACCCTGGGCTGGAAGACCCAAGGATCGGACGCCGCCTTCTTCGTCGCCCGCGACAAGGGCTACTACAAGGCCGAAGGGCTGAACGTCGTGATCGACCAGGGAGAGGGCTCGGGCGCGACGGTGACCCGCATCATGGGCGGCGCCTATGATGCCGGCTTCGGCGACGTCAATGCGATCATCCAGAACGCTGCGGCCAAGCCCGGCGAAAACCCGGTCATGGTCTACATGATCTGGAACCGCCCTCCCTTCGCGATCTCCAGCAAGAAGACGACCGGCATCGCCAAGCCGAAGGATCTGGAAGGCAAGACGCTCGGCGGCTCGCAGGGCACGCCGACGACGCGCCTGCTCGAGGTCTTCGCGCGCAAGAACGGCGTCGACATGTCCAAGATCAAGCTATCGAACATGGCGCCGAACCTGCAGGAGCCGCTGCTGATCAAGGGCGAGATCGACGGCGCGCTGATCTTCAACATCACCAGCTATTTCAATCTGCTGCTGAACCGGCAGGACCCGCAGAAGGACTTCAACTGGCTGATGTTCGGCGACTACGGCCTCGACCTCTATTCCAATGGGCTGATGGTCTCGCAGAAGCTGCTCAAGGAGAACCCGAAGGCCGTCGCCGGGCTGGTCCGCGCCACCAACAAGGCCATGCTCGAGATCGGCAAGGACCAGAATCTCGGCATGAAGGGCGTGATGAACTTCGACAACCTCGTCGACGAGAAGATCGAGAAACAGCGCCTGCAATACTCTTTCAGCGAGCTGATCGTCTCGCCCGAGATGAAGGAGATCGGCGTCGGCGACACGAAGGACGACCGCATGGCCCGCGCCATCGGCATCATCGTCGAGGGCTACCAGCTTGCCCGCACGCCGAAGCCGGAGGAGATCTTCTCGCGCCAGTTCCTGCCGCCGAAGGGCGAGCGCGAGCTTGTCTACACGCCGAACTGAGCGCCAAGGCTTGTCATGAGCAAGACGGTATTCGCGACGGCATCGCCCAGCACGTCGTCGCGAATGCCGCGCTTCGATATGAGGGCAACGTCGTCCGCGCCGCAGTTGCCGACCCGGCCAGTACACGGACCTGGATTATGCGCCCAGCGTTCGGCACTTCTATCTGCGGGTGGCCGAACTGGTCCGTAGACCACTATCGGAGCGAATGCCGAGCGCGAGCGCGTAATCCTGTGGCCTGAAGCGGCAGGCCAGGACAGCGACGAGGCCCATGGCGCCGGCATGGACGAGCCAACCGAATGAAAGACCGCCGGCTCGCTCACCCAGGGCGGCGACGATCCACGGAAAGCTGCCCGCGATCAGGAAACCGCCGCCCTGCATGAAGGCGGAAAGAGCGCCTGCTTCGATCGGGTTCTCCAGGTGATCCAGGGCTACGACCATGAACAGCGAGAACGCTCCCCCCATTCCGATGCCGATCACGACCGCCCAGAGGGTGGGGTGGAATTCGGGAGCGAATGCGAGCCCGCAGAAGCCGACGAGCTGCTGGCCGAGAGATAGGAGGATCCAGGGGCGCCGGTCCAGGCCCTTGGAAGCCAGCACGGGAAGCGCGAGCGCGGCGATAGCCTGGCTCGTCGCCAGCACGGCGAGAAGGCTGCCGCTGTCCGTACTGGACCAGCCCATCCGCTGATAATAGGGCGCGAGCCACGCGACGATCGAGGCATAGCTGCCGTTGACGATTCCGAAGCCGACCATCAGCAGCCAGGCTCGCGGCCTGGACATCAGGTCCCGAAGTCCCAGCGTGCCGCTCGGCCCCGCGCTGTTGGACGGCAGATGAAAGAAGGAAACGGCAGCGGCCAGGACGGCGAACGGCGCCATCCAGCCGAGACCGAGTCGCCAGTTGCCGCTCGCTTCGGCGATCAGCGGCGATAATTGGGCGCCGATGGCGCCACCGCCCATCAGGCACGCCGAGAACAGCCCCATGGCGAAGGGCGTCCTGTCGAGGAAATGCGCCTTGATGCGCCGCGGAAAAACCGCCTGGAGGAGCCCCACGGCCAGGGCGCAAAGCGTCGTGGTGGCGATCAGAACGCTGCCGCTATCGGTCGCCATCCTCCAGCCGGAGAACAGGCCGAGCGCGGTCAGCGCCCCGACGATGACCCAGCGGTCCTCGACGATTTTTCTCTGAATGGCGGGGCCGAGGAAGGCGCACAGTCCCATCGCCGCCATGGACAGGCTCGCGAACAGGGACATGCCCTGATCGCTGAGCCCCGTCGCCGCGTGGATATCCGAAGCCAGGGGAGCCACGCCGGTGAGGAAAGGCCTGAGATTCAGGCCGATCAGCACGACCGCGAGATACATTGCAGCTCCTGGGGCACGCATGCGATCGCCGGAAAGACAGCGATCGCATGGTTCGCACCGGTGGATTACCAGGCCGGAAGCGGGCGGTAGCGCCGGTCGGCCACGACATCGCGCACGAACCGCGCGCCGGCCGTGGCTTCCTCCCGCAGCCGCTCGATATCAATGGTCGGGAACTCCCCGTCCGAATAGAGAACCTTGCCTGCGACGATCGTCGATTTGACCTCGGCCCGCGAAGCGTAGCGCAGCAGCTCGCTTGAGAGATGCTGCGAGGACATCATGTGCGGCCCGCTGCCGTCGAGCACGACCATGTCTGCGGCCTTGCCGGGCTCCAGCGAACCGACCAGATCGTCGCATCGCAGCACCGAGGCGGCCTCGATGGTCGCCATGTCGATGATCTCGCCGGCGGACAGAAATTCGGCGTCGTAGCTCGACACGCCCCATTTGGCGCCATGGATGAGCCAGGCGGCCCGCATGTTCACGAAGATGTCGTTGGCCTGGTTGTCGCAGCCGAGCGCCACGCGGATGCCCGAAGCGCGGAAGCGCGGCAGGTTGGGAATGGCATTGAGATTGGCGACACATTCCACCGGCGAGTGGGCGAGGCCCGCCCCGCCGCGGGCCAGGAGCTCGATCTCCTTCTCGCTCGCCAACACGGCATGGACCGCGACGAGATGCTCGTCGATGACGCCGAGATCGGCGAGCCGCTCGATCGGGCGGCGCCCGAAGGCGGCGAGGCAGAACTCGACCTCCTCGCGATCCCTGCCGATATGGACCTGGATCGTCGCGTCATGCCGGCGCGCGAGCTCGGCTCCGCCCTTGAAGTAGGCCTCGGAGAAATTCATCAGCGCGGAGACATTGACCGCCCCCCGGATCAGGCCCTCCCCGCGCGCCGGGTGCCGCTTCAGGAAATCCTCGGTCGCGAGAAGCTCCTTCTCGGCCTGCCCTTCCCGCGCCTTGTACCAGGAGCGATCGGTGATCTGGCTGTAGAGCGCCGCGTGGTGGAAATCCTGGTCCGCCGCGCCCCGCGCCATCACGCAGCGGATTCCGGTCTCCTCGATCGCCTCGACGATTGCCGGCTCATGCGCAGGGTTCAGGGTTCCCTCGCACATCGTCGTGATGCCGGACCGCAGCAGTTGCGCGGCGATGAGCCTGACGGTCGTGGCGGCCTGCTCGGCGTTCAAAGAGCGCTGGGCCGGGCTGTAGATGCGCGGGATCATCGGCAGCTCGCCGCTGGTCAGCGAGCGGACGAAGCACTGGGTGCAATGCGTATGGGCGTCGATGAAGCCCGGCATGATGATGGAGTGGGCGTCACCTAGGACCTGGTCGCAGCGGAAGCGCGACGCGATCTCCGCGCGCGGGCCGACGGCCAGGATCCGGCCGGCCCGGGAGACGGCCATGCCGTCGTCGATGACGGTCCGGTCCTTGTCCATGGTAACGATGCGACCGCGCACCGCGAGGTCAACGCTCTCTAGCTCCACTGTCTCAGCCCTCTCGACACTAGACGATAAACGGTTCACCCTGCCGCAGGGTCTCGTAGGTCTGCGCGACCGTTTCCATGTGGGACATCACCGCCTGCCAGGCGGCATGCGCATCGCGCCGGGCGATCGCTTCGACGATCTCGCGGTGCTGCTCGCTGAAGAACGCCCTGCGATCGGGGCGGAGCACCGCGCGGCGCATGGCCCCCCAGACGATCTTCTTGCGTGCCTGGTTGACGGTCTCGAACAGCTCCGTTGCGAGCGGGTTGCCGCTGCCCTGCGCGATGGCCCGATGAAAGGCTTCGTCGAAGACTTCGTAGTCATCCATGTTCCTCGCCGCGGCGCAGCGCCGGCAGGTGGCCTGGATCTCGGCGATCTGCGAGGGTGTGGCGTTCACGGCTGCGAGCGACGCAAGCGATGGCTCGACCATCCGGCGGGCATCCAGAATGTGCCGCGGGCTGCAGAAGTCCGTGACGTCGGCCGCGAGCGGCTCAGCCTCGCTGCGGCGGCCGCGGAAGGTGCCGCGGCCGACATGTCGCCAGAGCGAGCCCTTCGCCTCGAGCCGCTCCAGGGCCTGTCTTATGGCGTGCCGGGTCACCTGAAAGCGCTCGGCGAGCTCCCGTTCCGTGGGCAACTTCGCCCCCGTTCGATCTGCCGCAGCCGCCATCATCGCCTCGATGCCCTCTTCCAGAGCCGATCTAATCTCGTTCGTGATCCGCTGGCGAGTCATAATTGCAACCAATGATTTGCTTTGGTTGAAACCAAATGCTCAAGCCTTGCTCACGAAGTCAAGATTTTTCAGCACGATTCAGAGTTGACAGCGGCCAAAACAGATATTCAAGTAAGCGCCAACAATCTGGATGCGAGCCAAATCGCAACCAAAAATGCAACCAATCCAACGGGGAACGGAGGTTGTCGCCATGGCAAACCGCAGCATGCTCGGCCTGAGCATGGCGCTGGTCGCACTGATCGCGCCGCAAATCGCATCCGCAGATTCGATCACGGTCGCCAATAACGGCGGCGCCGCCGGGGCCGGCTATCGCGAGGCCTATTACAAGCCCTTCACCGCGAAGACCGGGCACACGATCGTCGACGATCAGTTCAGCCAGGAGCTCGCGAAGATCCGCTCGCAGGTCGAGACGGGTAATCTCGTTTGGGACGTGGTCAGCGTGACGGCGATCAACGAGGCCACGGCCTGCGACGAAGGCCTGCTTGAGCGCATCGACTGGTCTAAGCACCTCGACCCGAAGGATTTCGCCGATGTCGGCGGCTTCGGCCAATGCGGCCTGCCCAACAATTTCGTCTCCGGCGGCCTCGTCTACGATTCGAAGAGCTACGAAGGCGGCGAAGCGCCGAAGAGCTGGGCCGATTTCTGGGATGTGAAGAAGTTTCCCGGCAAGCGCGGCCTGCTCTATCGCGCCGAGCAGACGCTGGAGGTCGCGCTCATGGCCGACGGCGTGCCCCCGGCCGACGTCATGAAGGTCCTCTCTGCGCCCGGCGGCGTCGACCGTGCCTTCAAGAAGCTCGCGGAGCTCAAGCCGCACATCAAATGGTGGAAGAGCGGCGACGAGTCCATGCAGGCCATCCTGACCGGCGAGGTCGTCATGACCTTCGCCTGGAACGGCCGGGTCGGCATGGCGAACCGCGCCAACAACCGCCAGCTCAAGATCGAATTCGGCGCCGGCCACGTTTCCGGTAGCCAGATGATCGCGGTGATGAAGGGGACCAAGAAGAAGGACGTCGCGGTCGACTTCATCAAGCTCGCATCGTCGCCGGAGCCACAGGCGAACTTCGCGCGCGCCATCGACTATGCGCCGGTGAATGCCAAGGCCTACGCCTTCCTGACCGAAGCCGAGCGCGCGACGCTGCCCGCGGGGCACATGAAGCTGGCGTCGCTGCAGAGCGGGACGGTCTATCTCGACTTCTGGCTCAACAACGGCGACGCGCTGCTCCAGCGCTTCATCACCTTCGCCGCGCAATAGCACTCGGATCCAGGGAGACTACCGATGCGGCCGGTTCATGCTGCGATCGCGACCGCGATCGCCCTTACCTTCTCACAAGCGCAGGCTCTCGGCGCCGAAACGCTGACGATCGTCACCCAGGGCGGCCAGCCGGGCGATGTCCAGAAGAAGACGGTCTTCGAGCCCTTCACGGCCGAAACCGGGATCCAGATCAGGGTCGACACGTTCAATCAGGAGCTGGCGCGGCTGCGCACGCAGGTCGAGACGGGCAACCTCGTCTGGGACGCGGTGAGCCTCAACCCGATCAACGAGGTCGCCGGCTGCGAGGAAGGCCTGCTCGAAAAGATCGACTGGTCGAAACACGCCAGGCCTGAAGCCTTCGAAGCCGTAGGCGGCTTCGGCGAATGCGGAGCGCCCTACCTCGCCTCGCCCGGCGCTCTCGTCATCGACTCCGACAAGCTGAAGGGCGACGCGGCGCCGAAGAGCTGGGCCGATTTCTGGAACGTCGCCAAGTTCCCCGGCAAGCGCTCCCTGATGTACCAGCCGGACCAGACGCTCGAGATCGCGCTCATGGCGGACGGCGTCGCGCCGTCCGATGTCGTCAACGTCCTCACGGGACCAGGTGGCGTCGACCGCGCCTTCAGGAAGCTCGCCGAGCTCAAGCCGCACATCAAATGGTGGAAGAGCGGCGACGAGTCGATGCAGCTCCTGCTCACCGGCGAGGTCTCGATGGGCTATGGCTGGCTCGGCCGCGTCAACGCCGCCAACAGCTCCAACAACCGCAAGCTGCGCATCGTCTGGGATGCCGGCTACACCAACGCCCTGATCTTCCTGGGCGTCATGAAGGGCTCGCCGCGCAAGGAGGCGGCGATCCGCCTGATCGCCTACCAGCTCTCGGCGCCCGTCCAGGCCCGGCACATGGAGGCGCTCGGCAATCCCCCGGCCAATGCCGACGCGAACCCGCTGCTCAGCGAGGCGCGCCGCGCCAGCCTGCCGGACCCGAAATCGCGCAACGGCATGATGCAGGCGGGCTCCCGCTACATCAACTTCTGGCTCGATAATGGCGACGCCATCCGTCAACGCTTTGCGACCTTCGTAGCTCAATGACAGTCATGGCATCGATGTCATCCCAATCTGTGCCGGTCGCGACTGTCGAGAGTTCGCGGCTGGCGGCTCAGGTCAGCGCTTCCGAGCGGAAGCATCTGATCAAGATGCTGGCGCTGCTTGCCCCGAGCGTGATCTTCACCGCCCTGTTCTTCGTGCTTCCGCTCGCACTCTTCATGTTCAGGAGTGTCGACAACCCCGAGATCCAGACCTACCTGCCGCGCACTGCCGAGGTCATGCGAAGCTGGTCGGGCAAGGGTGAGCCGGATGAAGCGGCCTTCGCGGCCATCGCGGCGGATCTGAATGCCATTCGCGGGCAGCCTTCGCTCGGGCTGATCGGGCGGCGGCTCAACTATGCCATGCCTGGCGCTCGCGGCCTTCTCACCAAGACGGCAAGGCGCATGCCGATCGCCGAAGGCGCGTCCGCGCGGGACGCGCTGATCGCGATCGACCCGCAATGGGCAGAGCCGGCGCTATGGGGCGTGCTGCACCAGCAATCCGGACGCCTGACGGACTTCTATCTCCTCACGGCGCTCGATCTCCAGAAATCCCCCGAGGGTGAGCTTCAACGCGTCGCGCCGGACCAGCGCATCTTCATCGACCTCTATGGCCGGACCCTGTCCGTGAGCCTGACCGTCACAGCCCTGTGCCTGCTCATCGGCTTTCTGGTCGCCGCCGTGATGGCGAGGGCCGGCAAGCGCGCAGCCAGCTGGATGCTGATGCTCGTCCTGGTGCCGTTCTGGACATCGCTGCTGGTGCGCAGCACCGCCTGGGTGATCCTTCTCCAGAACGAGGGCCTCGTGAACAAGGCGCTGATGGCGCTCGGCATCATCAACTCGCCCCTGCCGCTGGTGTTCAACCGGGCCGGCGTGCTGATCGCCATGGTCCACGTCCTGCTGCCCTATGCGATCCTGCCGATCTACAGCGTGATGAAGGGCATATCCGGCAACCATCTGCGCGCGGCCGCATCGCTCGGCGCTTCGCCGCTGCGTGTCTTCCGGACGGTCTATCTCCCCCTGACGCTGCCGGGGGTGGCCGCCGGCGGAACGCTGGTCTTCGTCCTGTCGGTCGGCTTCTACGTCACGCCGGCGCTCGTCGGCGGCCCGGGCGACCAGATGATCGGCTACTTCATCGCCTACTTCACCAATTCGGCGGTGAACTGGGGCCTCGCCTCGGCGCTCGGCGCCTTCCTGCTGATCGTCGTCGCAGCGATCTATCTGGCGCTGGGCAAGCTCGTCGGCTTCAACCGTCTGCGGGTGCGCTGACATGCGATCGACCTCTTCCACCACACTCACCGAACGGCTCGCGCTCGGCGGTGCCCGCGTATTCGCCTTCGCGGTTCTCGCCTTCCTGGTCGCGCCGATCTTCGTCGTGTTTCCGCTGTCCTTCACGGCCGGCCAGCTCCTGGTGTTCCCGCTGCCGGGCTGGTCGCTGCAATGGTATCGCGAGTTCTTCACGAGCCCGCTCTGGACCGGAGCGCTGCTCAACAGCCTGTTCGTCGGCATAGTGACGACGATCGCTGCGACGGTGCTCGGGACGATGGCCGCGCTCGGGCTGCACGGCGCGCGATTCCGGCTGAAGCCCTTCATCATGGCCCTGCTGGTCACGCCGATCGCCGTGCCCGTGGTCATCATCGCGGTCTCGGCCTTCTACTTCTTCGCCGCGGTCAACCTCGTCGGCACCTATATCGGCCTGATCCTGGCCCATATCGCGCTGGCCCTGCCATTCGTGGTGATCACCGTCTCGGCGACGCTGCAGGGCTTCGACCCGAACCTTCCCCGGGCCGCCGCCAGCCTGGGCGCCTCGCCCCTGCGCACGCTGCGGACCGTCACCCTGCCGATCATCGCACCCGGCGTGGCATCAGGCAGCGTCTTTGCCTTCGTCACCTCGTTCGACGAACTCGTCATCGCCCTCTTCATCACCAGCCCGCAGCAGCGCACCTTGCCGCGACAGATCTTCAGCGGCGTGAGCGAGAACATTTCGCCCACGATCACCGCGGCCGCCGTCGTGCTGCTGATGGTCTCCGTCGTCCTGATGCTGGTGATGGAGTGGCTTCGCGCACGGTCGGAGCGGATGCGCCGGCCCGGAGGTACAGATCAATGACTGAGCAGATCGCCGACCTCGTCATCTCCGGAGGCCTGGTCGTCGCCTTCGACGGCGAGCAGCATCGCTATCTCGAAAGCGGCGCGATCGCCATCGCCGGCGACAAGATCCTCTCCGTCGGCAGGGACTTCCCGGGACCGGCCAAGCGCAGGATCGATGCCCGCGGGCAGATCGCCATACCCGGCCAGATCAGTACGCACGCCCATATCGGCGCGCATGAAGGGCCGCGACTGCTGGTCGACGGCGGGCGCAGGGAGTTCGTCAGATCGAGCTTCCTGCACTTCCTTCCCCAGAACCGCGTCGGCCGCCCCGGCTTTCTCGCGCCTCAGGATGCGCGGGCCTCGCTGCGCTACGGCTTCGCCTCGCTGCTGCGCAACGGCGTGACGACCGTGGTCGCCTTCGCCCCGGCCGGTCCGCGCGACGGCGAATTGATGCTGGAGACCGCCCGGGAATTCGGCATCCGGCTGGTCTGGAGCCCTGTCGTGACGGGCGGGCGCTACTGGCTGGAAGAGGATGGCAAGGTATCGAGCGAGCTCGATACGAAAGCCGGTTTCCAGTCGCTCGAAGCCACCGCCCGTTTCATCGAGCGCCTGCCGAAAACGGCGGACGCGCGCGTCTCGGGGCTTGTCGCGCTCGATGAATATTACCTCTCGACGCCGGAGCTGCGGAAGGAAGCCAAGAAGGTCGCCGACGCCCTCGGCGTTCCCTTCACCCTGCATTTCGTGGAGCAACACCGCGAGTTCTACGAGACCATGGGCCAAACCGGCCTGACGCCGGTGCAATGCCTTGCGCAGGAGGGCGTTCTCGACGCCGGCACGATCCTCGCGCACTGCGTCTACATCTCGACCCATAGCGCCATCGGCTACCCCGTCGAGGACGACATCGCGATCCTCGGCGCGACGGGCGTCAATGTCGCGCATTCGCCGGTTGCTTTCGCGCGCCGCGGCATCGCGCTCGAGAGCTTCGACCGCTTCCGCCGCGCCGGCGTGAACGTCGCGCTCGCGACCGACACCTACCCGCTCGACATGTTCGCGGAGATGCGGATGGCGTCGCTGATGAACAAGCTCGCCGATGGAAACTTCGAGGCGGGCGCCGCCGCCGATGTCTTCCGGGCCAGCAACCTCGCCGGCGCTTCGGCGCTCGCCCGCCCCGATCTCGGCCGCCTGCAGCCGGGCGCGAAAGCCGACATCGTCCTGGTCGATCCCCGATCCCTGTCGTTCGGGGCCAATCCGGACCCGATCAGGGCGCTGGTCCATCTGGCCGGGCCCGATCGCGTCAGCAGCGTCATCGTGGACGGAAAGGTCCTGGTCGAAGGCGGGCGCCTCCTCGTCGCGGACGAGGAGGAGATCCTCGCCGAGGTCACCGCATCGAGCCAAGCGGTCTGGGACGCCCATCCCAGCCACGACATCCTCGGCCGGACCGTGACCGAACGCTTCCCCCCTTCCTTGCCCCTCTGGGCGGAGTAACTCATGAGCATCCAAGCCATGGCGACCGACGCCGCGCCGGCCAGCGAGCCGCTGGTTCGCTTCTCGCATGTCCAGAAGAGCTATGACGGACAGTCGCTCGTCGTGAAGGACCTCAATCTCGACATCGCCCGCGGCGAGTTCCTGACGCTGCTCGGACCGTCCGGATCGGGAAAGACCACGAGCCTGATGATGCTCGCCGGCTTCGAGGCCCCGACCAATGGCCGGATCACCTTGCAAGGACGCGAGATCACTGCCTTGCCTCCCTATAAGCGGGGCATCGGCATGGTCTTCCAGAACTATGCGCTCTTTCCGCACATGACGGTCTCCGACAACGTCGCCTATCCGCTACGCGCGCGGAAGATGCCCGAAACAGAGATCGCGCAGCGGGTCACGGCAGCGCTCGACATGGTCAAGCTCGGCCCGTTCGGCGCGAGGATGCCGGCCCAGCTTTCAGGCGGCCAGCAGCAGCGCGTCGCACTGGCGCGCGCCCTCGTCTTCGAGCCGGAGCTGATCCTGCTCGACGAGCCCCTCGGCGCGCTCGATAAGCAGCTGCGGGAGCGCATGCAATACGAGCTCAAGCAGATCCACGAGCGCCTCGGCGTGACCATGGTCTATGTCACGCATGATCAGGAAGAGGCCCTGACCATGTCCGACCGGATCGCCGTTTTCGACCAGGGCCGGATCCAGCAGCTCGCTCCTCCAGAGGAACTTTACGAAAGCCCTGCCAACGCCTTCGTCGCCGGCTTCATCGGCGAGAACAACACGCTCGAAGGCGAAGTCGTAGGGAGCGCGCAACGCACGGTCACGGTTCGCCTGGCCCCGGACATCCTCGTGACCGCGACCGCCATCGATCCGCTCGCGGTCGGCGACCGTGCTGTGCTCTGCCTGCGCCCCGAACGCATCAGCCTGGCCCCCGAGGTGGCCGACAACGTCTTTACCCTCCAGGTCGAGCGGCAGGTCTATCTCGGCGAAGCGACGCGCGTCGTCTTCAGCCTCGGCGGCCAGGAACTGATCGCGAAGGGCGACCCGATGAAGGTGCCGGTCAGCATCGCCCGCGACGCTTCGGTGAAGGTGGGCTGGCGCACCGCCGATTGCCGGGCCTTCCGCAAGGAATGACGACGGTGCCATTGCGAGAATTGGCCGACAGCGCTCACCCGGTGATCGTGCGCGGACGGCATATCCTGTGCGGTATCGACGGCGATGACCGGGCGGAACTGCATGCGGGCGGCGCGCTGCTGGTCTCAGGCGGCCGCATTGCCGAGTTCGGCTCGTTCGAACAGCTGTCGATGGCCCATCCCGGAGCCGAGGTCCTCGGATCTGCCGGCGACATCGTCATGCCCGGGCTGGTGAACGCTCACCACCACACCGGGCTCACCCCGCTTCAGCACGGCACGCCGTTCCTGCCGCTCGAGCTCTGGCTGCCCCGCTTTATCGGCTGGCGAACGGTCGATCCGTATCTCGACACGCTCTACTCGGCCATGGAGATGGTGGAATCGGGCGTCACCACCGTCCAGCACATCCATGGCGGGCCGACAGGGCCGCGCGAGGGTTGGCTCGCCGCGCCGGACGCGATCATGCGCGCCTATCGCGACATCGGCATGCGCGCCTCCTACTCCTTCATGTGGCGCGACCGGAACAGGTTCGTCTACGGTGCGCAGGAGGCCTTCCTGGCGTCGCTGCCATCAGAGCTTCGCGCGCCTCTCGAGGGCATGATTTCCACGACACCCAGCTCGGTCGAGGACCTCACTGCGCATTTCGAGGCCCTGCATGACCGGTTCGGCGCCGCCGACGATGGGCTGAGCTGCGTGCAGCTCGCGCCGGCGAACCTGCAATGGTGCACGGCCGAAAGCCTGCTCGCGCAGCGCAAGCTGGCGGAGCGTTATGATGTCGGCCTGCACATGCACCTGCTGGAGACGCCCTATCAGCGGCATTTCGCTCAAGCTGATACCGGCGGCAGCGCGGTCCGGCACCTGTCCGATCTCGGCCTGCTCGGCCCGAAGATGACGATCGGCCACGGCATCTGGTGCACCGAAGCCGATATTGATCTGCTCGCGAAGACCGGGACCTGCGTCTGCCACAACGCCAGTTCCGGCCTCCGCCTTCGCAGCGGTGTCGCGCCGGTGAAGGAGTTCCAGCAGGCCGGCATCACGGTGGCGCTGGGTATCGACCAGGCGGGCGTCAACGACGACCGTGACATGCTGCAGGAAATGCGTGTCGCATGGAATCTCCAGCGCTCGCCCGGCCATGATTTCGAGCCGCTCTCCGAACGCCAGATCTTCCGGATGGCGACCGAGAACGGCGCCACGACCACCGGGTTCGGCCGGCTGATCGGCCGTCTGGAGGTCGGCCGGGCCGCGGACATCGTCGTCGTCGACGGCGCCTTGCTGTCGAGGCCCTATCTCGACGGCGACACCGACATTGTCTCGGCGCTCGTCCAGAGAGCAAAGTGCGGCATGATCCGCGATGTCCTGATCGACGGCCGGCCGGTGCTGAGCGACGGCAAGATCACCGCCGTCGACAAGGAGGCGGTGCTCGCCGAGCTCGGGAGGTCGCTGCAGCGCCCACCGACCGAGGCGGAAGCCGCCCGGCGCAGCCTGGCGACGGCGCTTCATCCCTATCTGCGGCGGTTCTATCAGGACTGGCCGATGCCCGCGCCCGAAACGGGCTTCCGCAGCTTCAATGCGAGATATTGATGACCGCGACCTTCGATCTGACCCTCGACAATGCCCGGCTCGCCGATGGCCGGCTGGTTTCCATCGAAATCTCCGGCGGCAGGATTGTCGCCATACGTTCCGCAGGTGATCCGGTGCAGCGTGGCCAGGAACTCGACCTGAGCGGCCAGCTCGTCCTGCCCGGCCTGACCGACGGCCATGTCCATCTCGACAAGACCCTGCTGGCCCTGCCCTGGCGCCCGCATCGCTCCGCGCCGTCGATCCGGGCGCGCATCGACGACGAGAAGGCGCACCGCCGCGCCAATCCGGCCTCCCTTGTGGAGCGCGGCGCCGAGAAGCTGCTCGAGACCGCGCTGCGCCTCGGCACGACCAGCCTTCGGACCCATGTCGACATCGACGAGGTCTCGAAGCTCGATACGCTGAAGGAGGTGCTTGAGCTGCGCGCGCGCTGGGCGGACCGGGTTCAGATCCAGATCGTCGCCTTTCCACAGAGCGGCGTCGTGACCTGCCCGGTCGCCGCCGAGTATCTGGAGGAGGCCCTGCGCATGGGCGCCGATTTCATCGGCGGGCTCGACCCCCTCGGCATCGATGGCGACCAGAAGGGCCAGCTCGACGTCATCTTCGGCCTCGCCGAGCGCTATGGGCGCGGGCTCGACATCCATCTCCATGATGGCGGCGAGACCGGCCTCGCCGAGATCGACGATATCGCGGCCCGCACGCGCGCCGCCGGCCTGGAAGGACGCACGACGATCAGCCACGCCTTCGCCCTCGCCGATGCCGCGCCCGCCCGCCTGGAGGCGACCGCGACGGCCTTGCGCGAGGCGAAGGTCTCGATCCTGTCGAGCATCCCGGGCGGTGACCGCTGCCCGCCTATTCCAAAGCTGCGCGAACTGGGCGTCGACGTCTTCTTCGGTTCCGACAATATCCGCGACTGCTGGAACCCCTCCTCCGTCATCGGCATGATCGACCGGATGATGCTCGCGACCTATCGCTTCGGGCTGCGGCGCGACGAGGACATCGCGGCGCTGCTCGACCATGCCACGACGATCCCGGCACGCGTCGCGGGGCTGGGAGACGGCGAGATCAAGGTTGGCGCACGCGCCGACCTGATCGCCTTCGAGGCGCTTCACCTGCCGCAGGTCGTCGTCGAGCGTCAAATCCCGAGCATGGTGATCGCAGACGGAACGATCGTTCACGGATGATCTGCGCGGCGGTTGGCCGGCAACGGCGACGGATCGCAGGACAGCATAGCCGCGCTCGGCCATGAGCAGCCGCGCGCCCGCCTCGAAAGCAGTTCCAGTTTTCCAGGCCTTAGACCGCTGCCTGCTCCTTCCTGCCCAAGAGCGTGAAAAGAACGGCCGGCGGCAGGAAGGTCGGCAGGCTCAGCACCGTGCCGCGCGCCGATGCGATGGCCAGATTGTCGTTAAAGACCTCGTTGAAGTTCTCGATCGCGACCGCAGTCGTCGCTCCCAACTGCAGGTTCAGCGTCGCGCGCGCGGATCGTGTTCGACCAGTTGGGAACAAGCCTGACAGGATCGCCCGGGCCAGCTCATCTGCAAGTGAATGGCTGGCAAATTCCGACGATGCCCGAATCTGCCGATCGATCTGCCGATGTCATGATGCCATGGTCAGATGCAACCTCACCTCCCTGGTCACCCAGGGCATCAGCTCGCCGAACATCGGCATGTAGACATCGCGGAAGATGGCTCGCGAGACGTCGGCGACCTTGGCGGGTAATGGGCCGAGCTCGCCTGCGCGGGCCACGATCGAGATCGGCCGGCTGAAGGCCGGGCCGGGAAAGCGGCGCAGCTCGGTCGCCGAAAGATGGCTGATGCTGCGTGCGATCGAGGTCGCGGGCAGGAGGGCCCAGCCGCCCGCATGTGTTTCGGCGTGCAAGTTTGCCCCCGTGAGGCGGAGGACCGGCGTCCAACCTTGACCCCCTTGAGCCGGTTTCGGTGAGACTGCCCATCCTGGTTTCGGATGGGCAGTCTCACCGAAACCGGCTCAAGGGGGTCAAGGT
>NZ_JAWDID010000021.1:0-92074 GCF_032464875.1 Allobosea rubneri | reverse complement strand
CACCGGCCGCCTCCGGCGCCGCGACCAAGGCCGCCGATTCCGGCCCGGCCGTCGCCCGCCTCGCTGCCGAGAGCGGCGTCGATCCGTCGAGCGTCGCAGCCTCCGGCAAGGATGGCCGCGTCACCAAGGGTGACATGCTCGCTGCGATCGCGACCGGCCCGGCCGTCGCCGCCTCGGCTCCGGCCCCGGCTGCGCAGGTCCGCGCTCCGTCGGCGCCGGACGACGCCTCGCGCGAAGAGCGCGTCAAGATGACCAAGCTGCGCCAGACCATCGCGCGCCGCCTCAAGGAAGCGCAGAACACCGCGGCGATGCTGACCACCTTCAACGAGGTGGACATGTCGGCGGTGATGGCGCTGCGCAACCAGTACAAGGACGTCTTCGAGAAGAAGCACGGCGTGAAGCTCGGCTTCATGGGCTTCTTCGTGAAGGCCTGCGTGCAGGCGCTGAAGGAGATCCCCTCGGTCAACGCCGAGATCGACGGCACCGACATCGTCTACAAGAACTACTACCATGTCGCGGTCGCCGTCGGCACCGACAAGGGCCTGGTGGTTCCGGTGGTGCGCGATGCCGACCAGCTGTCGATCGCCGGCGTCGAGAAGGAGATCGGCGTCCTCGGCAAGAAGGCGCGCGACGGCTCCCTCAAGATCGAGGACATGCAGGGCGGCACCTTCACCATCTCGAATGGTGGCGTGTACGGCTCGCTGATGTCGACGCCGATCCTGAACGCGCCGCAGTCGGCGATCCTCGGCATGCACAAGATCCAGGAGCGGCCGATGGTGGTCGGCGGCCAGATCGTGATCCGGCCGATGATGTATCTGGCGGTCTCCTATGACCACCGCATCATCGACGGCAAGGAGGCCGTGACCTTCCTGGTGCGCATCAAGGAGGCGCTGGAGGACCCGGCGCGTCTCGTCCTCGACCTCTGAGGCTGCCGGTCCATGCTCTCGCTGATCGTCGCGAGTGTCGCTCTGCTCTTCCTCCATATCGGAGCGCAGGCGATCGCGGCGACCAGCGAGCTGGGCTCCGCCTGGAATGTCGGGGCGCGTGACGCGGGCGAGCGGCCGCAAGGTGTCGTTGCCGGGCGGGCCGAGCGGGCGCTGCGCAACTATCTCGAGACCTATCCGGCCTTCGCGGTGCTGGCCGTGGCGCTGATCGCCAGCGGCCGGGCCGATGGCGTCGGCCTGATCGGCGGCGGTCTCTGGCTCGCTGCCCGTATCGTCTACCTGCCGCTCTACCTCGCCGGCGTCCCGTATTGGCGCAGCCTCGTCTGGCTCGCCGCCGCGATCGGCCTGGCGCTGATGGCGGCCCGCCTGCTGGTCTGACCCCGGAAGGAGGAGGGAGCATGGCTTTCGGACCTAACCCACCACCGATCCAGGCGCATATCTGCGTCAAGGGCGGCGACGCGGCGATCGCCTTCTACGAGAAGGCTTTTGGCGCGCAGTGCACTTTCAAGGCGATGGCCGAGGACGGTAAGCGCGTGATGCACGCCAATCTCGCCATGTTCGGCAGCGAGGTGATGCTGCACGACGAATTCCCCGAGTTCGGCGGCGATATCATGGCGCCGAGCTCGCGGAGCGGCGCCAGCATGACGATCAGCATCAACCTGCCGCGGCCCGCCGATGTCGATGCCGCCATCGCCAGGGCAGCTTCTGCCGGCGCCGATGTCGTCATGCCGGCGAGCGATGTGTTCTGGGGCGCCCGATATGGGCGCCTGCGCGATCCCTTCGGCCATCTCTGGGCCTTCAACGCGCCTCTGGCGCAACAGCAATCGTAAAGTCTGAACGAAAGAGAGACCATGTCCTACGATCTCGTCGTCATCGGAACCGGCCCCGGCGGCTATGTCTGCGCCATCCGCGCCGCCCAGCTCGGCCTCAAGGTCGCGGTGGTCGAGAAGCGCAAGACCCATGGCGGCACCTGCCTGAATGTCGGCTGCATCCCCTCCAAGGCCCTGCTGCACGCTTCCGAGATGTTCGCGGAAGCGGGCCATACCTTCCCCAGCCTCGGCATCGATGTCGGCACGCCCAAGCTCGATCTGAAGCAGATGCTGGTCCACAAGCAGGAGACGGTCGACGCCAACGTCAACGGCGTCGCCTTCCTGCTGAAGAAGAACAAGATCGACCCCTTCCACGGCACCGCCTCGATCCCGGCCGCCGGCAAGGTCGTCGTCACCGCCGAGGACGGCAAGACGCAGGAGCTGACGACCAAGAACATCGTCATCGCCACCGGCTCGGAATCGACGGCGCTGCCGGGCGTCACCACCGACGAGAAGACCATCGTGACCTCGACCGGCGCGCTCGAGCTGACCGCCGTGCCGAAGGAGCTGCTGGTCGTCGGTGCCGGCGTGATCGGGCTCGAGATCGGCTCGGTCTGGGCCCGTCTCGGCGCGAAGGTCACTGTGGTCGAGTATCTCGACCGCATCCTGCCCGGCATGGATGACGAGATCGCCAAGCAGTTCCAGCGCATCCTGCAGAAGCAGGGCTTCGCGTTCCATCTCGGTTCGAAGGTCACCAAGGTCGAGACCGGCAAGAAGGGCGGCGCCACCGTCACGGTCGAGCCGGCCGCCGGCGGCGAGGCCAAGACGCTGAATGCCGACATCGTGCTGGTCGCGATCGGCCGCCGTCCGAACACGGACGGGCTCGGCCTCGACAAGGCCGGTGTCGCGACCGAACGCGGCCGCGTCGTCATCGACGATCATTTCAAGACCAATGTCGCCGGCATCTACGCGATCGGCGACGTGGTGCGCGGGCCGATGCTGGCGCACAAGGCCGAGGATGAGGGCGTCGCGGTCGCCGAGATCATCGCCGGCAAGCACGGCCATGTGAACTACGACGCCATTCCCGGCATCGTCTACACCGCCCCCGAGGTCGCCGCGCTCGGCAAGACCGAGGAGGAGCTGAAGGCCGCGGGCGTCGCCTACAAGGTCGGCAAGTTCCCCTTCACCGCCAATGGCCGGGCTCGCGCTATGCGCCATACCGACGGCTTCGTGAAGGTGCTCGCCGATGCGACGACCGACAAGGTGCTAGGCTGCCACATCATCGGCCCGCATGCCGGCGACCTGATCGCCGAGGTCACGGTGCTGATGGAGTTCGGCGGCTCGGCCGAGGATCTCGCCCGCACCTGCCACGCGCACCCGACGCTGGCCGAGGCGGTGAAGGAAGCGGCGCTCGCCGTCGACAAGCGCCCGATCCATATGTGATCGGGCGTCCTCGCCGGACGCGGCCCGGTCAAGGGCCTAGGCAGAACGAAAAACGCCCGGCGAAGAGCCGGGCGTCTTGCTTTCTGGGGGGCGGAGCGCGGCGCGCATTCTCGTCCTGAGATGGTCGGGTCAAGCCCGGCCATGAATGACGGCCCTTACTTGCCCCGGCGCGCGTGAAACGCCGTCAGCGTGTTTCGGAGCAGGCAAGCGATGGTCATCGGGCCGACGCCGCCCGGGACCGGCGTGATCGCGCCGGCAACCGTGGCCGCCTCGGCGAAGTCGACATCGCCGGCGAGCTTGCCGTCGGGCATGCGGTTGATGCCGACATCGATCACCGTCGCGCCCGGCTTGAGCCAGTCTCCCTTGATCATCAGCGGGCGGCCGACCGCGGCGACGACGATATCCGCGCGGCGCACCACCTCGGCGAGGTTGCGGGTGCGCGAATGGGCGATGGTGACGGTGCAATCGGCCTGGAGCAGCAATTGCGCGACCGGCCGGCCGACCAGTTCCGAGCGGCCGACCACCACGGCATCAAGGCCGGAAAGCGACGGCAGGGTCTGCTTGAGCAGCAGCATGCAGCCGAGCGGCGTGCAGGGCACGAGCCCGTTCTTGCCGCCGGCGAGCAGGCCGGCATTGATCGGGTGCAGGCCGTCGACATCCTTGGCCGGGTCGATCGCGTCGATGATCCGGCCGGTGTCGATATGCTTGGGCAGGGGCAGCTGGACCAGGATGCCGTCGACCGCATCGTCGGCGTTGAGCGCGGCGATCTTGGCGAGGAGCTCGGCTTCGGTCGTTTCCGCCGGCAGGCGGTGGGCGACGGAGTTCATGCCTATCTCGGCCGCGAGCTTCTCCTTGGAGGCGACGTAGACGCGACTCGCCGGATCGTCGCCGACCAGGACGACATGGAGACCCGGCACCAGGCCCTTGGCCGCCTTGATCGCCGCGACCTCGCGGCCGATCCCCGCCCGCAGCTCGGCTGCCGCCGCCTTGCCGTCGATGATGCGCGCTTGTGCCGGCATGTGCTCGTCCTTGCGTTCTCGCGAGCCGTTCTCATGCGCGATTGCTGCAGCGCAAACAAGGCCGCATGACCGGAAGGCCTTGACTTAGTTTGGTCTATGTCAAAATCATGCACGATCCATGATGCATGCCGAGCCCTCATTCCGTAAGCCGTCCCGGGTCGTTCTGGCCGAGCAGGTCTATGAGCTGATCAAGGAACGCATTCTCGACCAGGCCTATGTGCCCGGCGAGCGGCTCAATATCGACGCGCTCGTGCGCGAGTTCGCCGTCAGTTCGACGCCGATCCGCGAGGCTCTGATGCGGCTCACCGCCGAGGGGCTGGTGCGCGCCGAGCCCTTCATCGGCTTCACGACCGCGCCGGTGCCCGACCAGCGCTATTACGAGGACGTCTACAGTTTCCGCGGCGTGATCGAGCCCTGGGCGGCGGCCTCGGCAGCACGGCGCCAGCCGGCTGCCGAGGCGATCGCGGGGCTGCGCGCGGCGGTCGCGGCGATGATGGCCGGCGAGCCATCGCGCGAATACCGCAGCCATCGCGCTTTCACCGAGGCGGATGATCGCTTCCATCGCATCGTCCTGCAGCTGGCCGGAAACCAGGTCGCGCTGAAGAGCTATGACGATTTGCGTTTCCACCTGCACATTTCGCGCCTCTACCTGACGCGCGAGCAGGATGTCGGCCCGACCCATCGCGAGCACTACGCCATCGTCGATGCGCTCGAGGCCGGCGACCCCGAGGCCGCCGCCGACGCGATGCGCCGGCATCTGCAAGGCTCCTATGAGCGATTGATCAAATAGCCAACCGGCCGAGGCCGAAAACGGCCCGGCTTTCGACCCGAGGGAGGGACCGACATGTTGAAACACATCGCCGCCGCGCTGATCGCCGGCAGCTTCATGATGGGCGCAGCCCAGGCGCAGACGCTACGCTTCGGCCACGCCAACACCACGAGCGAGATCGCCGGCGAACTCTTCGCCGAATTCGCCGATCGCGTGAACAAGGGCACCAAGGGCGCGGTCACGGTCCGCGTCTTCCCGGCCGAGCAGCTCGGCAAGGAGATCGACCTCTTCAAGCAGGTCAAGGAAGGCGCGCTCGACATCTCGGCGCCTTCCATGGCCGCAGCCTCCTCGCTCGTTCCGGCACTGGAAATCCCGAGCGCGCCCTTCCTCTGGAAGGACTGGAGCGAGGCCGAGGCGATCATCCGCTCAGAAGCCTTCGACCCGATCTTCGACGAGCTGCGCGACAAGCACAACATCGTGCCGGTCAGTCGCATCTGGTACTGGGGCTGGCGCAACATGACGACGCTCGACCGCGCCGTGAAGAAGCCCGAGGACGTGCAGGGGCTGAAGATCCGCGTGCCGGAAAGCCCGGTCTGGGTCGAGATGATCAAGGCCTTCGGCGGCGCGCCGACACCCGTCCCGTTCGGCGAGGTCTACACCGCCCTGCAGCAGAAGACCGTCGACGGCCAGGAGAACCCGATCCCGACGATCTTCTCGCGCAAGTTCTACGAGGTGCAGGGCTATGTCGCGATGACAAAGCACATGCTGCAGAACAACATGATCGTCATCAACAAGGACAGCCTCGCCAAGCTGAAGCCCGAGCATCGCGAGGTGCTGTTCGCGGAGGCCGCCCGCGCCTCGGCGATGAACACCTATCTCCAGCAGAAGCGCGAAGCCTCGATGCTGGAGGACATCCGCAAGTCCGGCCGCTCGAAGATCGTCGAGGACGTCGATCGGAACGCCTTCGCGGCCAAGGCCAAGGTGGTGACCACGGCCATGGAAGGCCGCTGGGGCAAGCCCCATGTCGAGCGCGTGCAGGCGGCGATCGACGCCCAGCGCAAGCGCTGACCCCGCCATGGCGGGCCTTAACCTGATCCGGCGGCTCGACGACTGGTCGAGCCGCCTGGAGAACCTCGCGCTCGCAGCCCTGCACGGCATCATCGCCGCGCTGGTCTGCGCGGCCGTGATCTTCCGCTACGTGCTCAACGATCCACTGACCTGGTCGGAGGAGCTGATCCTCCTGCTCTTCGGCTGGATGATCTTCCTCGGCATCGCCAACGCCTTCCATGCCCGCACGCACATCATCATCGATGTCGTCGTGCTGTTCGCGCCGCGCTGGCTCTGCTTCGCCTTCGGTGTTCTTGCACTGGCGGTGACCGCCACGGTGCTCGGCGTCCTGACCTGGTATTCCTGGCTCTATCTCCAGCGCGAGATGCCCAATCTCACCCCGATGCTCGGCATTTCCGCCGGCTGGGCGATCGCGCCGCTCTTTCTTGGCAGCCTCCTGTCGCTGCTGCATCTCCTGCGCAATCTGATCGACGAGGGCGTCACCGGCGCGCTCTGGTCGGACATCACCACGCGCGAGTGACCCGGCATGGTGCTTGTCCTCCTCCTCACCTTCGCGGCGCTGCTCGTCGTAGGCACGCCGATCTGGATCGCCATGGCGGGCTCGGCCCTGCTCACGATCTTCATGGACGGCGTGCCGCTGACCGTCGCCGCCCAGCGCATGGTCGCCGGCGTCCAGTCCTTCCCGCTGCTGGCGATCCCGCTGTTCACGCTCGCCGGCTCGCTGATGAACGCGTCCGGCATTTCCGAGCGACTGTTCAGCTTCACCAAGGCGCTGGTCGGCCATATCCGCGGCGGCCCGGCGCATACGCTCGTCGTCGGCGAGGTCTTCCTCTCCGGTATTTCCGGTTCGTCCGTCGCGGACACGGCCGCCGCGGCACGGGTCTTCGTGCCACAGCTCGAGAAGATGGGCTATCCGCGCGCCTTCGGCGCGGCGCTCTCGGCGGTTGCCGGCACGCTCGGGCCGATCATCCCGCCCTCGATCCTGATGGTGGTCTATGCCTGGCAGGCGAACGTCTCGCTCGGCCAGCTCTTCGTCGCCGGCATCATCCCCGGCCTCGTCATGGCCGGCTGCATCATGGGAACGATCGCGATCCAGGCGCTGCGGCGCGACTTCAGGCCGGCCGGCGCCTTCTCGCTTTCGACCCTGTGGAGCGAGTTCCGTCACGCTTCGCTGGCGCTCCTGATGCCGGTCTTGATCATCGTCGGCTTCCGGGCGGGCCTGTTCACCGCGACCGAGATCGCCGGCGTCGCCGCCGCCTATTCGCTGGTCGTCGGCATGTTCATCTATCGCTCGATCAGGCTCGCCGATCTCCCGGCGATCCTGGTCGGCACGGCGCGCGAGACGGCGGTGATCATCGCCATCGTCGCGGCGGCCTCGCCGTTCAGCTGGATCCTCGCGATCGAGCAGGCACCGCAGCTCGTCACAGACTTCATGACCTCCATCTCCACCGACCCGCTGGTCGTGCTGCTGATCCTGAACATCGCCCTGCTGATCGCGGGCATGTTCATGGAGACGATCGCGATCATGATCATCCTGGTGCCGATCCTGCTGCCGCTGCTGACGGCGCTGCAGATCGACCTCGTGCATTTCGGGATCATCCTGTTGGTCAATCTGGTGATCGGCCAGGTGACGCCGCCGGTCGGCGTCCTCTGCTTCGTCGCGATGGCGATCACGCGGGAGAAGCTCGGGCCGCTGATCCGCGAGCTCTGGCCTTTCCTGATCGCGCTCGTGCTTGCGCTTGCGATCATCACCTATGTCCCGGCCCTGAGCCTCTGGCTCCCCAAGATCGCCGGCTTCTGAAGAGGACACTCCATGGCCACCATCACCGAAGTGGAGATCACCGAGTTCTCGTTCACGGCGAGGAATCTCGGGGTCTCCTCCGACAAGCTGCGGGCGATCTACAATATGGGCTACAAGCCCAATTCCTCGCTGGAGCTGACCAAGTTCGCGATCGTCATCCGCAGTGATGACGGGGCGCAGGGCGAGTACGTCATGCATTGGGGCGGCAGCCGCTCGACCATGGCGCAGACGCTCTCGCTGGCGCCGAGCCTGCTCGGCCGCGATCCCGATCACCGCGAGCTGATCTGGAACGAGATGAAGCGCGAGCTGCGCCAGCATGACGGCATGGGCATTGGCCCGATCGACATCGCGCTGTGGGACCTCGCCGGCAAACGCTATGGCGCCTCGGTCTCGGCGCTGCTCGGAGGCTACCGCACGCGGCTGAAGGCCTACGCATCGACCTATCACGGGGACCGCAATGGCGGCCTCGACTCGCCACAGGCCTTCGCCGACTTCGCCGAGCGCTGCTACGAACTCGGCTACCGTGCCTACAAGGTTCATGGCTGGCACGAGGGCGATGCCAAGGAAGAGGCGCGCAACGTGCTCCATGTCGCCAAGGCCGTCGGCGACCGGATGACGCTGATGCTCGACCCGGCCAACGAACTCAGAACCTTCGCCGACGCGCTCTATGTCGGACGGGCCTGCGACGAGGGCAACTACTTCTGGTACGAGGACCCGATGCGCGATTGCGGCGTCTCGGCCTTCGCTCACAAGAAGCTGCGCGAGATGCTGAAGACCCCGATCCTCCAGACCGAATATCTGCGCGGCTTCGAGACCAAGGCCGACTTCCTGATCGCCGGCGGCACCGACATGCTGCGCTCCGACCCGGAATACGATCTCGGCATCACCGGGGCGATGAAAATCGCCCATCTCGCCGAGGCCTTCGGCGTCGATGTCGAGATCCATGCCTGCGGCCCGGCGCATCGTCACTGCATGGCGGCGACGCGCAACACCAACTTCTACGAGATCGCGCTGCTCGGCCCGGACTGCCCGAATGCCGTGCCGCCGGTTTACACCTGCGGCTATTCCGATCAGATCGACGCCGTCGACAAGGACGGCACGGTGCCGGTCCCGACCGGGCCGGGTCTCGGCGTGACCTATGACTGGGACTACATCCGGGCCCACAAGACGGCGCAGCAGGTCTTCAGGCTCTGATCGCGAGGGTTCGACGAGCCGCTTGATCGCGGCGCTCCGAGCCCTCATCTTCGCGCCTCCCGATTCAGGCGGCGTTTGGCGAGCCGGAGAGAACCACGTGACCACCGGCTTTGCAGCAATCCCGGCCTCGGGCAGCTATCGCTTGAACAATGCCCGGGTGCCGGCCTGCCTGGTCTCGGCCGAGACCATTGCGAGCGACCGGCATGGCTTCGCCGCGCTCGACATCGCGATCGAGGACGGCGTCGTCGCCTCGCTCCTGCCGGCCGGCATGCCCGGCCTCGACGCCGGGGCGGCCTTCGATCTCGACGGTGGCATCGTCCTGCCGCGCCTCGTCGACGTGCATACCCATCTCGACAAGGGCCATATCTGGCCGCGCCGGCCCAATCCTGACGGCAGCTTCATGGGGGCGCTGACCAGCGTCGGCGTCGACCGCGAGACGAACTGGACGGCGCCGGACGTGCGTAGCCGCATGGAGTTCGGCCTGCGCTGCGCCTTCGCTCATGGCACGGCGGCGATCCGCACCCATATCGACTCGCTCGGTCCGCAGATCGGGATTTCCTGGCCGGTGCTGGCCGAGCTCCGGGCGGAATGGGACGGGCGTATCGCCTTGCAGGGCTCGCCGCTGTTCGGCGTCGAGGCGGTTGCCGACGACGCCCATATGCAGGCGATCACGCGGGCGGTGAGGGCGCATGGCGACGGGCTGCTCGGCTGCGTCACCTACATGATCCCGGAGCTCGACAGGGCGCTGGACACGATCTTCCTGACCGCGATCGAGAACGGCTTCGACCTCGATTTCCACGTCGACGAGAGCAACGATCCGGCGGCGCGCTCGCTGGAGCATATAGCGGACGCGGCGCTGCGCCATCGCTTCACCGGCAAGATCCTCGCCGGTCACTGCTGCTCGCTGGCGCTGCAGCAGCCGGCTGACGAGGCCCGTATCATCGCCAAGGTCGCCGAGGCCGGCATCGCCGTGGTCTCGCTGCCGATGTGCAACATGTATCTGCAGGACCGCCAGGCCGGTCGCACGCCACGCTGGCGCGGCGTCACCGCGCTGCACGAACTGAAGGCAGCCGGCGTGCCGGTGATGATCGCCTCCGACAACACCCGCGATCCTTTCTACGCCTATGGCGATCTCGACCTTGTCGAGGTGCTGCGCGAGGGAACGCGCATTCTCCAGCTGGACCATTCGGGCAATGACTGGGTACAGAGCATCGCGACGACCCCGGCCGCGCTGATGGGCCTGCCCGGACAGGGACGGCTCAATGTCGGCGGCCCCGCCGACATGATCCTGACCCGGGCACGGGACTGGACCGAATTCTTCGCCCGGCCGCAGGCCGAGCGCACCGTCTTGATCTGCGGCAAGGCAATCGACCGCACGCTGCCCGATTATCGCGAACTCGACCATCTGATGAGCACCGACGCATGAGCACGAAGTACGACATCGCCGCCCTCAAGGCCCGCCTCGGCAGCATCAAGAGCGAGGACAATCCCGCGCTGGTGAAGCAGAAGAGCCGGGACTTCTTCTGGTACTCGCCGACGCTGAAGCGCCAGCTCGACCAGGTCACCGGCGATATCATCGTTTCGCCGACCAGCGAGGCGGAGGTGCTGCAGGTGCTCGCCGCTGCTCATGCGCTCGGCATCCCCGTGACGCCGCGAGGCACCGGCACCGGCAATTACGGCCAGGCTATGCCGCTCTCGGGCGGGGTGGTGCTCGATCTCTCGGGCTTCAACAAGGTCAAGGCGATCGAGCCCGGCCGCTATGTCGCCGAGCCCGGCGCGATCCTCTCGGATATCGACAAGCAGACCCGGGCGCATTCGCGCCAGGAGATCCGCCTGCACCCCTCGACTTACCACACGGCCTCGGTCGGCGGCTTCATCGCCGGCGGCTCCGGCGGCGTCGGCTCGATCAAGTGGGGCGGCCTGCGCGACTGGGGCAACATCATCCGCCTGCGCGTCGCGACGATGGAGGCGCAGCCGCGCATCCTCGAGCTGCAGGGCGAGGACCTGCACAAGGTCTCACACGCGTATGGCACCAACGGCATCATCACCGAGGTCGAGATGCCGCTCGGGCCGGCCTATAACTGGGTCGATGTGATCATCGGCTTCGACAGCCTGCGCGGCGCCACCGAGTTCGCCAATTCGCTGGGCGAGCAGGATGGGCTGGCGCTGAAGGAACTCGCCGTCGTCGCGGCTCCAGCGCCGCACGACTACTTCCTGCGCCATCGCAAGTTCCTGCCGCGCGACAGCCATTGCGTCATCGTCATGGTCGCGGATTTCGCGGTGGAATCGACGCTGGCCTATGCCCGCCGCTTCCGTGGCGCGGAACTTTTGATGCGCTCGGACAAGCTGACGCCGGAGGAGGCGAAGGGTCTACCGCCCTCCTTCGAACTGGCCTGGAACCACACCACCTTGCGGGCGCTCAGGGTCGATCCATCGATCACCTATCTGCAGGTGCTCTACCCCTTCCCCAACCAGGTCGAGCTGGTCGAGAAGATCCATCAGCGTTTCGGCGACGAGCTGACCTGCCATCTCGAATTCGTCCGCTTCGACGGCAAGATCACCTGCTTCGGCCTGCCGCTGGTCCGCTTCACTACGGAAGAGCGGCTGGAGGAGATCATGGCGATCCACGAGGAGATGGGCGCGCCGATCTTCAACCCGCATCGCTACACGCTGGAGGAGGGCGGCATGAAGCAGACCGACGAGATCCAGCTCGCCTTCAAGCGCGAGGCGGACCCGCAGGGCCTGCTCAACCCCGGCAAGATGATCGCCTGGGAGGACCCGGAATACGACTATCGCGCCGGCAAGACCTTCCTGTTCCGCAGCCTGGGTGAAGCGGCCGGCGGCTGAGCATGCGCGTCCTCGTCGTCTACGCGCATCCCAATCCCGAGAGTTTCGGCGCGGCGCTGCACGCCGCTGCCGTCGACGGGCTGCGCCGGCACGGCCATGAGGTCGACGATTGCGACCTCTATGCCGAGGGTTTCGAGCCGGTGCTGAGCCGGCAGGAGCGTCTCGACTATCTCGATCCTACTAAGAACGGCACCTCGGTTGCCGGCTATGTCGAGCGGCTGCGCGCGGCCGAAGCATTGGTCCTCTGCTTCCCGGTCTGGAATTTTGGCTACCCCGCGATGCTGAAAGGCTATTTCGACCGGGTCTTCCTGCCCGGCGTCTCGTTCAAGCTGGTGGAAGGGCAGGCACAGCCGAGCCTCTGGAATATTCGTCGGCTTGCCGCAGTCACCACCTATGGCGGCTCACGCTGGCGGGCGATGCTGATGGGGGACCCGCCGCGCAAGCTGGTCTGCCGCTCGCTGCGGGCGGTCTGCCATCCCACCGCCCGCCTCAGCTACCAGGCGCATTACGACATGAACCGCTCGACTCCGGACAGCCGCGAGCGCTTTCTGCGCAGAATTCAGGGAATGACCGCGCAATTTTAGGTGAGCGTCGAAAGACTGTCATTTGCCTGTCATGATCGCAGGCGATTGCAGAGCCGGCGAAAAGGATGAGCAATCTTTTCGGGGGGCCGGCTCATGACCAAGACGATCGAGAAAAGCGTCGGCCGGGCCTTGCTGGTCGCAGCCCGGCTGCACAGGGCCCGGATGGGCGAGCGGCTCAACGCACTTGGGCTCTTTCCCGGTCAGGAGCAAGCACTGAAGGCGCTGCAGGCAGCGCCGATGACGATGGGTGAACTCGCCGGGCTGCTGCGGGTCAAGCCGCCGACGGTTTCCAAGACGATTGGCCGGTTGTCGCTGCAGGGCCTCGTCAGCCGCGAGGGCGGCGGCCGCGACGGCCGGCTCGTCCAGGTCGCGCTGACCGAACACGGCCAGAGGACTGCCGCGGCGCTCGACGCCGTCTGGAACCAGGTCGAGGACGAACTGCTCGAGAAGCTTGATTCCAAGGAGCGCAAGCAGTTGCGCAAGCTCTTGCGCAAGGTCGCCAAGGGGCTTTCGCAGGCCGGCGCCGAGCTCGACGATCCCGAAGAGGATGTGGACGACGCGGCCTAACCTGGCCGGGCGCTTCTGCGGCATGGCGCGCATGCGCCACCGGGCTGGTCTCAGTCTCTAAATCGGTTCATTGATCTCTGGCCATTCCCCCAGAGCATGACGAGACGCCTCGCTTGTCGGCCGCACCTGCTCCGCACCCGGACACAAGCCGGAATCGCCTGACCGCCATCTTGCTGATGTGCGCGGCGGTGCTGTGCTTCTCGCTGCTCGACACCTCGGCGAAGTGGCTCGGGAGTTCGCTGCCCACGGCGCAGGTCGTCGCCGCGCGCTATATCATCAGCGTGGCGCTGGTCTCGATCCTGCTCAATCCCTGGTCGAGGCCCGGCATCGTCCGGACGCGTCGGCCCTGGCTTCAGGCCTTCCGTTCGCTACTGCTGCTGACCTCGACGGCGCTGAACTTCTTCGCGCTGAAGTACCTACAGCTCGCGGAGACCGTCTCGATCATGTTCGCGACGCCGTTCCTCGTCGCGCTGCTGGCGGGGCCGATCCTCGGCGAATGGGCCGGGCCGCGCCGGCTGATCGCGATCGCGGTGGGCTTCGTCGGCGTGCTGGTGATCACGCGGCCGGGGCTGGGCGGCCTGCATCCGGCTGCGCTGCTCGTCGTCTGTGGCTGCTGCTGCTACGCCTTCTACAGCATCTCGACCCGGATGCTCGCCGCCAGCGACTCGCCGGAAACGACGATGTTCTATTCGGGCATCGTCGGCGCGGTGGTGATGCTGCCCCTGCTGCCGCTGATCTGGACCTGGCCGACGGACGGGTTGAGCTGGCTGCTGATGCTCAGCACCGGATTTTTCGGCGCGCTCGGCCACTGGCTGCTGATCCTGGCGCATCAGCGCGCGCCGGCGAGCATGCTCTCGCCCTTCAACTATTCGCAGATCGTCTGGATGGTCGCGCTCGGCTGGTTCGTCTTTGGCCAGATCCCCGACCGCTACACCTTCATCGGCGCCAGCATCGTCATCGCCTCGGGCCTCTATCTGCTCTATCGCGAACGTGTCCGGGCCGTGCCCGAAGGCTCGGCCCGGCTGGACTAGGGGACGCCTCGCTCAGCCCTTGTCGGCGAGCGAGAGGCGGCTCTGCGACGCCACGAAATCAGAGAGCATCGGCACGAAGTCATCGCCCTTGCCGGCCGCGACGGCCTGGGCATAGACGTTCTTAACGGCGTTGCCGACCGGGTTGGGTACGCCGGCATCGTTGGCGACGGTCTCGAGATAGCGGACATCCTTCAGCGCGTTCGACAAGGTGAACTTGTGGGCGTCGCGGTCGCGCTGCAGCACGTACTGCATGAAGGTCTGGTAGAAGCCGCAATCCATCCGGCCGCCGGAGATCACGCTGTTGAAAGTCTGGGGCGTGATACCGATCTTCTGCGCCAGCGTCAGCGCCTCGGAATAGATCGCGCCATAGCCCATCGAGAGGAAGTTGTTGAGCAGCTTCATCTTGTGGCCGTCGCCGACCGGGCCGAGATGCACGACCTTTTGTGCCCATGCGTCACAGACCGGCTTGATCCGCGCGAAAACCTCGCTGTCCGCCCCAATCATGGTGGAGAGTTGGCCAAGAGCCGCTTGCGCGGGCGTGCCGCCGAGCGGAGCATCGCAGAGGTGGAGACCAATGGCCGAGAGTTGGGCTGCCAGTCTGACCGTCGAGCTCGGATCCGAGGTCGAGCAGTCGACGATGATGGTGCCGGGCTTGGCGCCGGCTGCGATGCCGTCGGGACCGTTGACCACGGCCTCGACCTGCGGCGTGCCGGTGACGCAAAGGAAGATGATCGAGGCCTTTTCGGCAAGTTCCCGCGGCGTCGCGGCTTCCTGCGCGCCAGCAGCCTTGAGTTCTTCGACTGGTTTGCGGTTGCGATGCCCCATGACGGTCAAGGGGAAGCCTTTGGCGAGGATACACGAGGCCATGCCTTGACCCATGAAGCCTACGCCGATGAAGCCGATCGATTCTTTCTGAGCGCTCATCTTCAGTTTCTCCGTATTATATGAGATGGACTGTGAACATGCGGAACGATTTGACCAAGAACTGGTTGAAGGCCGTGGTTAACCCGCTTCAGGAGAAGCGCTTTATGGCTGGTGACGGAAACCTGCGTGACCCTTCTTCGTTCGGGAAGGGCGCAGCGGTGCCTCGGGAACGCTTGGGAGGGCGGGGCCGCGTTACCTTGCAGATCATTGCCGACCATCTCGACGTCTCGACCGCGACCGTCTCGCTGGCGTTGCGGGGCAGCCCGCTCGTCGCCGATGCGACCAAGCAACGCGTGCAGAAAATGGCGCGCGAGATGGGCTACAGCTACAACCGCAGCGCGGCCTCGCTGCGGACCGACCGGACCAACATCCTCGGCGTCGGCTTCCACGACATCACCAACCCGTACTTCGCCGAGCTGCTGGCGGCGATCGAGGAGACGGCAGCGGCGCATGGACGGTCGATCCTGCTCGGCACCTATGCCGAGAATCTCGAGCGTCAGGACCGCGTGCTCAACACGCTGAAGGAGTACCGGCCCGATGGCATGATCATCTGCCCGGCCGGCGGCACGACGGCAGAGACGCTGGCGCATCTGATGGCGGCGCAGGTGCCGCTGGTCCAGCTCTCGCGCGAGATCGACGGAGTCGACCTCGACTTCGTCGGCTCGGACGACCGGCATGGCACGGTGCTCGCCATGGAGCATCTGCTTGAGCTCGGCCACCGCCGTATCGCCTTTCTCGGGCAGAGCAAGCTGATCTCGACCGGCTGCAACCGCTATCGCGGCTATTCCGAGATGCTCGCCAAATACGGCCTGCCGCTCGACCCGGCGCTGGTCTATTCCGGCTGGGGAACCCGCGAGACCGGGCTGAAGGGGGTCCAGACGGTTCTCGACGCTGAAAACCCGCCGACAGCCGCGGTCTGCTTCAACGATCTCACGGCCTTCGGCGCCATGCTCGGCCTGCGCCATCGCGGGCTGGAGGCGGGCGAGGACTTTTCGCTCGTCGGCTGCGACGACGTCCAGGAGGCGGCGCAATGGTATCCGGCGCTGACGACGATCAAGAATTTCCAGGACGATATGGGGCGCCAGTCGGCCGAGATGCTGCTGCGCCGCATCGCCGAACCGGCTGCGCCTCCGCGCCGGGTCGTGCTGAAGCCGGATCTCGTGGTGCGCGGCACCACGGCTCCGCCGCGCAAGCGCTAGCGCAGGCCGACACTTCCGTTCATTACGCACGGCCGCATTCCCCGCCTGCAGACCGTTCTGTCCGCAGGCGGCGCGTTCCTGATCGTAGTCAGGCATCGTTGGCCGCTTTGGGGTTCAGCGCCCGATAGGCGCGGACGACCTGCGAGTCGTCGCGCCCGCCATGGCCGAGGCCCGAAGCGGCGAGGAACATCTGGTGTGCGGCGGCCGCGAGCGGCAGCGAAGCCTTGGCGGCCCGGCCGGCATCGAGGACGATCCCAAGATCCTTGACGAAGATGTCGACGGCACTGGCGACCGGCGGCTCATCGTCGAGCATGCGCGGGCCGCGATCCCTCAGCATCCAGGACGAGGCGGCCGAGCCGCCCATGATCTCGAACAGCAGCGCGCCGTCGATTCCGGCCTTCTGGGCGAGCGAGAGCGCTTCTGCCGCCACCGCGATATGGACGCCGCAGAGCAACTGGTTGACCGTCTTCACGGTCGCGCCCTGGCCGGGCCTCAGCCCGACATGGAAGACCTTGTTGCCCATCGCGTCGAGCATCGGCCTGGCGGCATCGAAATCCGCCTGTGCGGCGCCGGCCATGATCGTCAGCGTGCCGCCGCGCGCGCCATTGACGCCGCCGGAAACCGGCGCGTCGACGAAGCGGCGGCCGCTCTTCTCGACCTCGGCGGCGATCGCCTCGACCTCGCCGGGCGGGCAGGTCGCCATCAGGATGACGGTCGCGGCAGGTGCGAGGGCGGCGAGCGCCCCGGCGTCGAACAGCACGGCGCGGGCCTGCGCGGCATTGACGACCATCAGGATCAGGGCGTCCGCACCTTGTGCTGCTTCGCCGGCGCTCGCCGCGGCATGGCCGCCGGCTGCCGCCAGGGCGTCGCGCGCCTGCGGGCGCATGTCGAAACCGGTGACGCGGAACTGCTTCTTGACGAGATTCTCGGCCATCGGCGCACCCATTGCGCCGAGCCCGATGAAGGCGATCGAACTCACAAAACCAACCTTTATGCTGATAGCGGGCCCGCCCCTGGACGGGCCCGGCAGGGACTCATTCCTTCACCGCGCCGGTGAGCGACGCCACGTAATAGTCGACGAAGAAGGAATAGAGCAGGGCGACCGGGATCGAGCCGAGCAGGGCGCCGGCCATCAGGGAGCCCCAATGGTAGACGTCGCCCTCGACGAGCTGGGTCAGCACGGCGACGGGGACGGTCTTCTTCTCCGCTGACTGGATGAAGGCCAGCGCGTAGATGAACTCGTTCCAGGACAGGGTGAAGGCGAAGATGCCGGCCGAGATCAGGCCCGGCAGCGCCAGCGGCAGGGTGATCTTCCAGAGCGTCTGCAAACGGGTCGCGCCGTCGATCATGGCGCATTCCTCGAGCTCGAACGGGATCGACTTGAAGTAGCCGATCAGGAGCCAGGTGCAGAACGGGATCAGGAAGGTCGGATAGGTCAGGATCAGCGCCCATTGCGAGTCGAACAGACCGAGCTGGAAGATCAGCGTCGCCATGGGGATGAACAGGATCGAGGGCGGCACGAGATAGGCAAGGTAGATGCCGAGCCCGACATATTGCGAGCCCTTGAACTTCAGGCGCTGGATCGCATAGGCGGCGAGCACGCTGGAGAAGAGGGAGAGGGCCGTCGCGACCGTGGCGACGGTCATCGTCGTCAGCAGCCATTGCGGATAGTCGGTCTGGAAGAGCAGCTTGTTGATGTTCTCCAGGGTCGGCGACTTCACCCAGAACGGGTTGTTGTTCTTGTAGTCGTAGAGTTCGGCATTCGGTTTGATGGCGGTGATCGCCATCCAGTAGAACGGGAACAGCAGCACGATCACGAAGAGCGAAAGCGGCAGGTAGAGGGTGATGAAGCGGCGCGGGCCCGACGACCAGTCGATGACCCCGGTCTGCTCCTTCTCGACCAGTTGCGGGCGCGCCGCGGCAGCTTGATCAGTCATTGTCTTCTCCCTGCTGCCATTTGCGGCGGGCGAGTGCGAAGTAGCTGAACAGCGTCGCCATCACGAGGAAGGGGATCATCGCCACGGCGATCGCCGCGCCTTCGCCGAGCTGGCCGCCGGGAATGCCGCGCTGGAAGGCGAGAGTCGCCATCAGATGGGTGGAGTTGATCGGCCCGCCGCGGGTGATGGCGTAGACGAGCTGGAAATCGGTGAAGGTGAACAGCACCGAGAAGGTCAGCACCACCGCCAGGATCGGCATCAGCATCGGCAGCGTCACATGCCGGAAGCGCTGCCAGGCATTGGCGCCGTCGAGCATCGCCGCCTCGTAAAGCGCCGGCGAGATGGTCTGCAGGCCGGCGAGCAGCGAGATCGCGACGAAGGGGATGCCGCGCCAGATATTGGCGGCGATCAGCGACCAGCGGGCAGGCCAGGGCGCGCCGAGGAAGTCGATATAGGTGTCGCGCCAGCCGAGCACGTCGACCAGGATGTAGGAGATGATCGAGAACTGCGGATCGTAGATCCACCAGAAGGCGATCGCCGAGAGCACCGTCGGGACGATCCAGGGCACCAGGATCAGCGCCCGCAGCAGCGATTTGAACGGCAGGTGGTTGTTGAGCAGCAGCGCCAGCCAGAGGCCGAGCGCGAACTTTCCGACGGTCGCGACACCCGTATAGAGCAGCGTGTTCCAGACGGAGGTGATGAAGACCGGATCGTGCCAGAGCGACTGGAAGTTCTCGAAGCCGATGAAATAGCCGGCGCGGCCGATCCGGGTGTCGGTGAAGGCGAGCCAGACGCCGAGGCCGAGCGGGTAGCTCAGAAAAACCAGCAGCAGGCCCAGGGCCGGCAGCAGGCAGATGAAAACCAGAAATGGCTTGTAGTCGAACAGGCGCGTCAGCCAGCCGTGAGAGAACTGGTGGCCGGCCCGTGCCTCGGCCGCGATCGTCATGGCGCGATTTCCCGTAATGAAGCCGCGCCGCCGCGATGGCGGCGGCGCGGTCGTGACGGATCAGGTGCGGTAGTAGCGCTTGGCGCGGCGCTCGGCTTCCGCAGCAGCCTGTTCGGGCGTCGCCTGGCCGGCGCAGACCGAGGCGACCATCTGCACCATGACGTATTCGGCGTTGACGGTGCCGGCAGCCTCGGTGATCGCGCCCTTGTAGCCGCTCCACAGAGCGCGTTCCCAGGTGTCGCGATAGACCAGGATCTTGGGATCGCTCTCCCAGACCTTGCTGTTGGCGTAGGCCTTGAGCGGCTGGGTCCAGTAGCCGAAGCAGCCGGTCAGCCACTTGTCGTACTGTTCCTTCTCCATCATGAAGCGGAGATATTCCTTGGCGGCGTTCGGGAACTTGGTGTGCTTGAACACCATGGCGTTGATGACCAGCGCCGTCTCTGTCGCCCGGCCGACCCCGGCGCCGACCGGCATCGGCGCATGGTTGAGGTCCTTGCCGATCGCGGCGGTCTTCTCGTCCTTGGAGTTCTTGATCGAGAAGTAGAGCGAGACACCGTTCTGGGTCAGGCCGACTTCGCCCGCTGTCAGCGCCTTGTTGTTGCTGATGTCGAGCCAGGAGAGCGTGCCGGGGATGAAGGTCTCGTAGAGCGCCTTGGCGTATTTCAGCGCCTCGATCGTCTCCTTGCTGTTGATCGCGACCTTGTTGTTCTCGTCGACCATGTAGCCGCCATGCGACCAGACCAGCCAGTTGCAGAAGGCATTGCCGTCGCCGACGGCATTGCCGAGGGCAAAGCCCGCCGGGTGGCCATTGGCCTTGAGCTTGCGGCAGAGGTCGAGGAACCCGGCATGGTCGGTCGGGAACTTGTCGAAGCCGGCTTCCTTGACCCAGGATTCACGATAGACCGCCGGGCCGCCGGAGCCGCCCATCGGGATCGAGATCCACTGATTGGTCTTGTCCTTCTTGCCGTATTTCTCGGCGACCGGGTACCAACCGCCATATTTCTTGCCGAGATCCTCGGCGATCTGGGTCAGGTCGACCAGCTTGTCGGCGAAGATGTGCGGATCGTCGGCCCAGCCGACGACGACGTCGGGGCCGGCGCCGGTATTGGCGGTCACCGCCGTCTGCGGGCGCAGGTCTTCCCAGCTCGCATAGTCGACGCGGACCTGGACGCCGGTCGCCTTGGTGAAGGCTTCGGTGTTCTCGTTGAAGATCGTCTGGTCAGGGTCGACGAACTTGGTCGGGCGCAGGACGCGCAGCGTCGCGCCCTTTTCGATGTTGGCCGTCTGGGCGATCGACGGCGCCGACAATGTGGCACCGGCGGCGAGCCCGGCGCCGCCGATCAATACGTCACGTCTGGAAATCGTCATGGGTTGCTCCTCCGTTGGACCGCGAGGCCCTACATGGGAGCCTCGTCAGGGTTTGTAGTCGGCGGATGCGCGGCGCCGCCCCGGGGGCGGCGCCCCCATTGGGCGGAGCGGCGTATATTCAGATGCGCTTGCCGGTGGCAGCGTCGAAGAGATGCGTGACCGAGGTATCGGGCCGGATGTGGATGTTCTCGCCCGGCTTGGCGGTGATGCGCTCGCGGAAGATGCAGGTCAGGTCCTGGCCGCCGCAGCGGACGACGACCTGGGTCTCCGAGCCCATCGGCTCGATGACCACGACCTCGGCCGGCAGGCCGTTTGGATCGAGCATGAGATGCTCGGGGCGGATGCCGAGCACGGCGGCCCGGTCGTTCGAATCGGTCGGATGCTTGCCGATCGGCCAGATCACGCCGCCTTCGGTCTCGAAGCCGTTGGCGCGGATCGTGCCCTTGAGCAGGTTCATCGACGGCGAGCCGATGAAGGCGGCGACGAAGAGGTTCGCCGGATTGTCGTAGAGGTCGAGCGGCGCGCCCATCTGCTCGACGATGCCGTCATGCATCACGACGATCTTGTCGGCCATGGTCATGGCCTCGATCTGGTCGTGGGTGACGTAGACCGTGGTGGTCTTGAGGCGCTGGTGAAGCTCCTTGATCTCGGTGCGCATCTGCACACGCAGCTTGGCGTCGAGGTTGGAGAGCGGCTCGTCGAAGAGGAAGACCTGCGGGTTGCGGACGATGGCGCGGCCCATGGCGACGCGCTGGCGCTGGCCGCCCGAAAGCTGGCGTGGATAGCGATCCAGCAGCTTCTCCAGGCCAAGGATGCCGGCGGCCTTGCTGACGCGCTCGTCGATCTCGGCCTTCGGCGCCTTACGCAGCTTCATCGAGAAGGCCATGTTGTCGGCCACCGTCATGTGCGGATAGAGCGCATAGTTCTGGAACACCATGGCGATATCGCGCTCTTTCGGCGGCACGTCGTTGACGACGCGCGGACCGATGCGGATTTCGCCGCCGGTGATGTTCTCGAGGCCGGCGATCATGCGCAGCAGGGTCGACTTTCCGCAGCCGGAAGGGCCGACCAGGATGACGAACTCGCCATCGTCGATGTCGATGTCGACGCCATGGATGACCTGCGTCGAGCCATAGGCCTTGCGCACATCCGCGATCTGGACTGAGGCCATCTTGGCTTCTCCCGGTCGTTCGTTTCCTCAGGGACGAGTGATCGCACCCCGGCGGCATGGCCGCAATCCCATCGGTCTCGGCTTCTGTGAGGCCGATGACCATGGCGCGCCGCAGTGCAGGCAAGGTCTTCGCCTGTTGCGTCGCTCCCGTTCCCGGATAAAGTCATACGATAGAAACGGGCGTGTCAAGCGCTCGGCCAGAACAAGCCGGCGTCGCCGCAAGGCGGCGCGGCGCGGAGGAAAGTCAAGCCGGATGCGGATGCGCGACACTTCGCGGGCGCGGATGCTCAGTCCCGACCGGCTGTTCGGGCAGGTCGCGCACAAGCTCGCGGTCTCGATCATCAGCGGCGCCTCGCGGACCGGCGAGCTGCTGCCGAATGAGGATGATATCCGCAGCGAGATTTCCGTCTCACGGACGGCCTATCGCGAGGCCGTGAAGTTCCTGACCGGCAAAGGTCTGGTCGAGGCGAGGCCGAAGAGCGGCACCCGCGTGGCGCCCCGGGATTCCTGGAATCTGCTCGATCCCGATGTGCTCGCCTGGCATTTCGAGGCTGATCCGAACGAGAAATTCATTCGCGATCTCTTCGAGTTGCGGCTCTTCGTCGAGCCAAGCGCGGCGCGGCTGGCGGCGCAGCGGCGCAGCGAGGAGGATCTGGCCAAGATCGCGGCAGCCTATCGCGGCATGACCGTGAATCCGCCCTATGCCGAGCCGACGGTGCAGGCCGACCTCGCCTTTCACGAATCGATCTTCGAGGCGACGCGCAATCCGCCGCTGCAATGCCTTGCGCCTGCGGTCTGCGCCACGATCCAGTGGTCGCTGTTCCTCAAGGCCCCGGACGATCGCTTCTTCTTCACCGCTTCGCTGGTCGACCATGAGCGGGTGCTGGATGCGATCAGCCAGCGCGACGGGGATCTCGCCGCCGCCCGGATGAGCGGATTGGTGATCGACAGCCTGAACAGCACTCTGCGCCTGCTTGCCGGCCGCGCATCGGAAAACGCGAGCTCAGCCCGTGATTAAATCATACTATAAACTGATGCAGTCCCGGCTCGCGGGCGGCGAGCAGAGTTCGTCGCCTCCTGCTCTGCGGGCGACCCGGTAATGCGCTGGTCCGGATTTGCGGAGCGGCGCTGAACCTCTACTGTCTATTTAATCGTTTTAATATTTTGAAATCAACCCGGAGACGGGTATCCGTTCACGTCCACGAGAGCACAGGCCATGACCGCGCAGAACAAGATCGAGATCATCATGACCGGGCCGCTGATGGCCTATGCCGCCGACCAGCTCAAAGAGCGCTTCACCGTGCATGAGCTCTGGAAGGCGCAGGACAAGGCTGCCGCGCTCGCCGAGCTCAAGGACCGGGTGCGCGGCGTTGCTGGCGGCGGCGCGCATATCAAGATCGATGGCGCGCTGTTCGACGCCCTGCCGAAGCTCGAGGTCGTCTCGAATTTCGGCGTCGGCTACGACAATGTCGACGCTGCCGAGGCTGGCAGGCGCGGTCTCATCGTCACGAATACGCCGGACGTGCTGACCGACGAGGTTGCCGACCTCGCCATCGGGCTCCTGCTTGCCACCGTCAGGCAGTTGCCGCAGGTCGACCGCTATCTGCGCGAGGGCAAGTGGCTGACCGGCGCCTATCCGCTGACCACCTCGCTGCGCAAGCGCAAGATCGGCATCGTCGGCCTTGGTCGCATCGGGAAGGCCGTGGCGCATCGCCTCGAGGCCTTCGGTGTGGACATCGCCTATCACGGCCGCTCGCGCCAGGCTGACGTCGCCTATCGCTATTATCCCTCGCTGGTCGAGATGGCCCAGGATGTCGATACGCTCGTCTCGGTGGCACCGGGCGGTGACTCGACCTACCGCATCATCAATGCCGAGGTGCTCAAGGCGCTCGGGCCGAACGGCATCGTCGTCAATGTCGGCCGTGGGACGGTCATCGACGAGCCGGCGCTGGTCAAGGCGCTGCAGGACAAGACCATCCTCTCGGCCGGCCTCGACGTGTTCGAGGACGAGCCGCGCGTGCCGGCCGAGTTGATCGCGCTCGACCATGTCGTGCTGCTGCCGCATGTTGGCTCGGCCTCGGTGCACACCCGCGAGCAGATGGGCCAGCTGCTGGTCGACAATCTGAAATCATGGTTCGATGGCAAGGGCCCGCTGACGCCGGTCGTCGAGACGCCATGGAAGAAGGCCTGATCGCCACCCGCAACGCGAAGGGGCTCGCGGCGCTCGCCGCCGGGCTCCTTCTGCTCGCCGGACCGGCGATAGCGCAGGGGCAGCCCCCGGCGCCTGCTCGGCCGGCGGCCGCGCCGAGTTCCCTCGTCGGTGCCTGGGATATCGAGAAGGTCGGCGCGTCACGGAGCTGCACCGTCACTTTCGGCTCGGAAGCGGCTGCGAAAGGCTGGCAGCTGCGCTTTCCGGCCACCTGCCGGCGGGCACTGCCGATCCTGAACGATGCTGTCGGCTGGGATCTTGGCCCCGCTGGCGTTCCACGCCTTGTCGACGGGGCCGGCAAGGTGCTGGTCGCCTTCGATGAGAAGGCCAGTGGTGCGGGGCGGCGCGGCAAGGGAGGCGACGGGGCGCAATACGGGCTCGATCCGAAGGGCCATCCCCGCGTCGCGGCGCGCCCGGCACCGAGCGCCGCCGAACAGGCTGCGACGGCTGCTACCCGCCGCACGGCGGTCGATCCCGCCCAGGCCCCCGCACCGGAGACCGTGGCGGGCCGCTATGGGGTGATGCGCCAGCCGGGGCGGGAGGTCTGCAAGCTCGCCTTGACGGCGACGCCGTCCGAGACCGCAGGCGCCACCGTCGCGAGCTTCGAAGGCAGCTGTGCCGATACCGGCCTGACGATCTTCTCGCCCGTGGCCTGGCGCTATGCCGCCGGCCGGCTCGAGCTGATCGCCCGCAAGGGCCATAAGGTCGAGCTCGTCTTCGAGGACGGGCAATGGCGCAAGGACCCGGCGGTCGGCGCGCCATTGCTGCTGAAGAAGCTGCCTTAGGACAGGCTAGCTTTCCGCCCAAAGGGCCTCTCTCGTCATGGTCGGGCTTGTCCCGACCATCCACGTCTTTGCTGATCGCGTGCGGTATTCAAGACGTGGATGCTCGGCACGGGGCCGAGCATGACGGTGGAGGAATTCGGCCTTCGGTCCTTACGCGACGAACTTGCCGCCGAGCTCATCCTCGATATGGACGCGGATGATCTCCTCGAAGTTCGCCTCGGCCTTGAAGCCGAGCGCCGTCGCGCGCTGCGCGTTGAAGTTCCGCGGCCAGCCGGCGACGATCTTGTCGATCACCGGGTCGATCTCGCGGCGGATACGCTTCACGACGTTCTCGCCGGCGACCTTGCGCAAGGTCTCGATCTGCTCGGCGACGGTGCAGGAATAGCCCGGCATGGTCAAAGCGCGGCGCGGACCGATCGCGGCGGTGTCCATGGTCGCGGCATGGACGAGGAAGCCGACGGCCGAGCGCGGCGAGGCGTGCCAGTGGCGGACCTGGTCGGAGACCGGCAACACCGCCTCCTGGCCGTTCAGCGGCTCGCGGATGATGTTGGAGAAGAAGCCGGAGGCGGCTTTGTTCGGCGTGCCGGGCCGCACGCAGATGGTCGGCAGGCGGATGCCGACGCCGTCGAAGAAGCCGCGGCGGCTATAATCGCAGAGCAGGAGCTCGCCGATTGCCTTCTGGGTGCCGTAGCTGGTCAGCGGCGTGGTGAAGAACTCGTCCTCGATCTTGTCGTGGAAGGGCGCGCCGAAGACGGCGACCGAGGAGGTGAAGACGACACGCGGCTTGTAGCCGTCGCCGGCATGGCGGATCGCCTCGAAGAGGTAGCGCGTGCCGTCGAGATTGATGCGGTAGCCCTTGTCGAAATCGGCCTCGGCCTCGCCGGAGACGACGGCGGCGAGATGGACGATCAGCTCGGGGCGCGAGGCGATCAGCTTCTCGGCCTCGCCGGGCTGCGACAGGTCGGAGGTCAGCGTCTCGAAGGCGAAGGGGGCGTTGGCCGGCGGGCTGGCCGGGAAGATGTCCTGCGCCGTGACCTTGTCGACCGGCTTGCCGCCGAGCTGCTTGTCGCGTGCCAGCCGCTCGATGAACTTGCGGCCGACCATGCCGGCGCCGCCGAGAACGAGAACATGCATTGGGTGTTTCCTCGATTGTCTGATTGGTCAGTTGGGGAGATGGCCGCCGAGGTCGTCCTCGATATGGATGCGGATGATCTCGTCGAAATCCTTCTCGGCCTTGAAGCCGAGAGCGGTGGCGCGGGCGGCGTCGAAGCGGGTCGGCCAGCCCTTGACGATGTCGGAGGCCGCCTTGTCGGGCGCGCGCCGGATCAGCTTCACCGCCCTTTCGCCGGCGATGCGGCGCAGCGCCTCGATCTGCTCGCCGACCGTGACGCAGACGCCGGGCATGCTGAGATTGATGCGCGGGCCGAGCTGTTCGCGGCTGAGGCCGGCAGCGTGGATCAGGAAGCCGACGGCCGAGCGCGGGCTGGCATGGGTGAACAGCACGCTGTCCTCGACCGGCAGCAGTGCCTCCAGCCCCTGCAGCGGCTCGCGGATGATGCCGGAGAAGAAGCCGCCGGCCGAGGCGTTGGGCTTGCCGGGCCGGATCACGATCGAGGGGAAGCGGACGCCGACACCCTCGACGAAGCCGCGGCGCGAATAGTCGGCGAGCAGGAGTTCGCCGATCGCCTTCTGGGCGCCGTAACTGGTCAGCGGCGTGACGTGGAACTCGTCGGAGATCGAGGCCGGGAAGGGGGCGCCGAAGATCCCGCTCGACGAGGAGAAGACCAGCTTCGGGACATAGGGACCGTTGTGGATGCCCTCCTGCCGGATCGCCTCCAGCAGGTTGCGTATGCCGTCGAGGTTGATCCGGTAGCCCTTGTCGAAATCGCGCTCGGCCTCGCCGGAGATGATCGCGGCGAGGTGGAATATGATGTCGGGCCGCAGCGCGGCGAGGGCTTCGGCGACCGCAGGGTCGCCGGCATCCTCGGTGCGAATCTCGATCGGCCCGGCAAAGCCGGCCGGCTTCGGCGGTGCGACGACATCGGTCAGGGTCAGGCGCGAGATCGGCCGGTCGTTGCAGGTGCCCTCGCGCGCCAGGCGCGCGGTAAGGCGCTGGCCGATCATGCCGCTGGCGCCGGTTATCAGGACATGCATGGCGTCTCTCCCGTCGCTGCAGCATGGCCCGCAGGAGTGAACGCCACTCCCGCGGACCATGCCCGGTCTTTTGACCTTATGAGGATTTCCACCGCCCGGCCGGTTCCTGCCGGGCGGAAGGCGCGCTCAGAGCGCGAAGCCGCCATCGGCGAGGTGGATCTGGCCGGTGGTGTAGCTCGCCTCGTCGGAAGCGAGATAGACGGCGAGCCAGGCGATCTCCTCGGCGGTGCCGAGACGGGCCATGGGCTGGCGATCGATGAAGGCCTGGCGCGCCTGGGCCTCGGTCGTGTTGGTGACCTTGGCGAGCTCGATGATGCGCTGGTCGAGCGAGGGCGACTGGATGGTGCCGGGGCAGATCGCGTTGGAGCGGATGCCCTTCTTGATGTAGTCCGCCGCGACCGCCTTGGTCAGGCCGATCACCGCCGCCTTGGTCGCGCCGTAGACATAGCGGTTCGGGATGCCGCGCACCGAGCCGGCGCCCGAGGCGATGTTGACGATCGAGCCCTTGCCGGCAGCGAGCATGCCGGGAACGAAGGCCTTGATCGTGCGGTGCATCGACTTGACGTTGAGGTCGAAGGAGAACTCCCAGGCCTTGTCGTCGCATTCCAGCACGGTGCCGTGATGCACGAAGCCGGCGGCGTTGACGAGGATGTCGATGGTGCCGACCTTTTCGGCGAAGGCCTCGACCGCCTTGGTCGAGAGCACGTCGAGCTTGCGCTTCTTGGCCTTCGGAATGCCCTCGAGCAAGGCGACGTCCTTGTCGGTCGCCCAGACGGTCGCGCCCTCGGCGACGAAGGCCTCGGCGATCGCGCGGCCAATGCCCTGCCCAGCCGCGGTGACGACCGCAACCTTGCCCTTCAAACGTCCAGCCATTGTGCTTCTTCCTTGTACTTTCCGACTATCGGAGGTTCTTGCGCATATGGATCAGCCGGCGGTCCGGCAGATCCTCGAAATGGGTGGTCTGGTAGCCCAGCCGCTCATACCAGCCGATGCGCTCGGCAAGCCTGGCATGCGTGTAGAGGTGGACGGCGTCGTGGCCGAGCGCGCGGGCTCGCTCCTCGGCGAAATTCATCAAGGTCGAGCCGATCTTCCGGCCTGCGGCGGCAGGCGCCACGGCGATGCTCCAGAGCGTGAACTTCGCCGGCTCTTCCTCGAGAACCAGCACGCCGTCGAGCTCTGCGCCGGTCTCGGCGAGCCAGATCTCATGCTCCGCCAGCACCTTCGTGTAGTCGGCTATGCGCGGCAGCGAGGGCACGCCGATGACGCTCTCATTCGGCAGGTACGCGGCCTCGGTCAGCGCGACGATCGCCGGGATATCGTCCGTCGAGGCGCGGCGCAGGGACATGTCAGGCCGCTTCCGCGTTCTGCATCAGGCTTGCGAGCGTCGCCTTCTGACGGCCTGCCGCATCGAAATTCTCCGGCGCCAGCCAGCGCTCGAAGGCTTCGGCCCGTTTTGGCCATTCGCCGTCGGTGATCGAGAACCAGGCGGTGTCGCGGTTGCGGCCCTTGACCACCATGTGCTGGCGGAAAAGCCCCTCATACTGGAAGCCGAAGCGCAGAGCGGCGCGCTTGGAGGGCTCGTTGAGATTGTTGCACTTCCACTCATAGCGGCGATAGCCAAGCGAGAAGCCGTAGGCGCCGCAGAGATAGATCGCCTCGCTCGCCACCCGGGTGCGCTGCAAGGCTGGCGAATAGGTGATGTAGCCAACCTCGAAGACGCCTTGCTCCGGGCGGATCTCCATCAGCCAGAGATGGCCCTTGGCCTTGCCGTCGGCCTTGTCGATCACGGCGAAGGGGACGATGCCGGGCTTGGCAACCATCGTCGCCAGCAGCTCGCCATAGGCCGCCTTGTCCTTGGGCGGATGGGCCGGCATCCACTCCCAGAGCCCGTCATGGCCGGCCATCGCCGCCCAGATGTCGTCGAGATGCTTGGCCGGATCGATCGGTTCGAGCCGGCAATAGCGGCCTTCAAGGACCTTCGCCGGAGGGAAGGGCGGGGGTGTCCAGTCCAGAACCGGGTTCATTTCGCCACCTTCCCGCGCCAGCCGTTCAAATCCTGCGTGACGTCCCAGTCCGAGCCGAGCTCGCCGATGATGGCCTCTGCCAGCGCGGCGCCCTCGGCTTCCCAGGCGAGCCGCTCGACCGCATTGCCGAAATCGGAGGCGGCCTCGTTCGTCTCGTCATAGATCGCGTCGAAGGAGTCCATCCAGCTTTCGAGCCGGTCGGCGAGAGCGTCCGACAGGCCGATATCCTCGCCGTCGACCGGCTTGCGCTTGCCCTTGGCGTCGATCAGCCAGAGGCCGCTGCGGCCGAGCCATTCGGGCGCGATGACGAGCTTGTCGGTCACGAGCGTGCCTTCAGATCGTCGCGGAAGAACGGGTTGAGCGGGGCGGAGGCGCCATTGCCGGCAAAGCCCCGAAAACTGCCCTCGTCCTTGATCAGGCGGGTGGCCTCGATGAAGGCCGCCCAGGCGGCCCGGGCGAGGGCGCCGCCGATCGAGATCCGGCGGGCGCCGGCCGCGGCGATGTCGGAAACGCTGAGGCCGAAATCGCCGTAGACGAGCGCATTGACCGGCTTGCCTCCGGCTGCGGTAACGATGGTGCCGATATCGGCCGAGGTCTTCGGGCCGGGGGCATAGAGCACGTCGGCGCCCGCCTCGGCATAAGCGCTGATGCGGCGCGCCGACTCGTTCAGCGGATCGGGATGGCCGGTCAGGAAGCACTCTGCGCGGGCGGTCAGCAGCACGCCGGAACCGGTCTCGTCGATGGCGCGGCGGGCGGCACGGACGCGCTCGACCGCGAGCTCGAACGGATAGAGCGGGTCCTCGGTGCGGCCGGTCGCATCCTCGATCGAGAGGCCGGCGACGCCGGTCGCGATGCAGAGCTTGACGTTGGCGGCGACGCCGTCTGCCGTGTCGGCATAGCCGTTCTCGAAATCGGCATTGATCGGCAGGTCCGGCACTGCCTTCACCAGCTCCGCGAGATGCGCCAGCATCATGTCACGCGGCACGTCCTGGTCGGCGCGGGCCCTGGTGAAGGCGAAGCCGGCGCTGGTCGAAGCCAGGGCCGGAAAACCCTGTCCGCGCAGCCAGCGGGCCGAACCTTCGTCCCAGGGATTGGGCATGACGAAGCAGCCGGCTTCATGGAGCTTTCGGAAGGTCTCGACCTGCGGGCTGTAAGCCATTTTAAATCGTTTCAAAACGGTTTAGGGGCGCCATACTGTCGTTCTTGCGCCGATTTGTCAGCCCCGTTCACGCGCATCTGCCGGCGAGCGGGAATGCGTCTGCGGTATGGAAACTGATGGAAGGTCTCAATCGAGCATTCTGCTCTGGACAAGAGCGGCCAGGGCGAGAACGGAGAGGGGCAATGCGAAGGCGCCTATGATCGCACCAGCACTGACCATGCGCGGCCCGCGGCTCCAGTATGCGATGGCCGCGCCGAGCAAAGTGCCCGCCATGGCCGCGGCCATCATCGTCAGGTTCGTTTGCTGCGCCAGCAAGAGCTGCCCCGAGAGCGCTTCCATGCTCAAAGCCTAAAGGACGGACGCGCGAAGCGGAACAAGTCTTGCCGCAGTAGCTTTGCCATCATCCCGGACAACCATCGAAGCTGCGCAAATCCGGGATCCATCGCAAAGGCCGGCGCCTTGCGATGGATCCCGTCGCTACTGTCCGGCCGGGTTGACAGGCCAGGAAGGCAGTCGCGCGATCAGTGGTTGTCGCGCGGCACGCCGAACTTCTTATGGATCTTCTGGTACTTGACCGCCGGCTTCAGGACCATGCCCTCGGAGAGTTCGCCGACGATCTTGCGCTGAATCTCCTGCCAGGGCGTCTGGCTCTTCGGATACTTGTAGCCGCCATTGGCCTTGAACTCGGCCCGGCGCTGCGCCAGTTCCTCGTCCGAGATCAGGATGTTGGCCGTGCGCTTCTTCAGGTCGATGCGGACCTTGTCGCCGGTCTTGAGCAGGGCCAGCCCGCCGCCGGTCGCCGCTTCCGGCGAGGCGTTGAGGATCGAGGGCGAGCCCGAAGTGCCGGACTGGCGGCCGTCGCCGACGCAGGCGAGTGCGGTGACGCCCTTCTTGATCAGGTAATCCGGCGGCCGCATGTTCACGACCTCGGCCGCGCCCGGATACCCGACCGGCCCGACGCCGCGGATGAACAGGACGCAGTGCTCGTCGATCTTGAGCGCGGGATCGTCGATGCGGTGGTGGTAATCCTCCGGCCCGTCGAAGACGATCGCCCGGCCCTCGAAGGCCATCGGGTCCTTCGGATTTTCGAGATAGCGCTTGCGGAATTCCGGCGTGATCACCGAGGTCTTCATGATCGCCGAGTCGAACAGGTTGCCGGAGAGGTTGAGGAACCCGGCCTCCTTCTTCATCGGCTCGTCATAGCTCTTGATGACGTTGCGGTTGATCGCGAAGAAGCCCTTGCAATTCTCCTCGTGGGTGCGGCCGTTGGCGGTGATCGCCGGCTTGAGCTTGCCCTTTTCGAGCAGCTCCGCGATCACGGCGGGCAGGCCGCCGGCGCGGTAGTAGTCCTCGCCGAGATATTCGCCGGCAGGTTGCATGTTGACCAGCAGCGGCGTGTCGTAGCCGATCTTGGTCCAGTCCTCATTGTCGAGCTTGACGCCGATATGCTTGGCGATGGCGTTGACGTGGATCGGTGCGTTGGTCGAGCCGCCGATCGCCGAGTTGATGACGATGGTGTTCTCGAAGGCCTCGCGGGTCAGGATCTTCGAGGGGATCAGGTTCTCCCAGACCATCTCGACGATGCGCCGGCCGGTGAGATAGGCCATCTCATAGCGGTCGCGATAGGGCGCGGGGATCGCGGCGGCGCCGGGCAGGGTCATGCCCATCGCCTCGGCGAGCGCGTTCATGGTCGAGGCCGTGCCCATGGTGTTGCAATGACCCGCGGATGGCGCGGACGACGCGACCAGATCGACGAAGCCGCGATAGTCGATCTCGCCGGCCGCCATCATCTGGCGCGCCTTCCAGACGATCGTGCCGGAGCCGGTGCGCTCGCCACGGAAATCGCCATTCAGCATCGGCCCGCCCGGTAGGGCGATCGCCGGGATGTCGACGGTCGCGGCCGCCATGATCTGGGCCGGCGTGGTCTTGTCGCAGCCGGTAGTCAGCACGACGCCGTCGATCGGGTAGCCGTAGAGGATCTCGACCAGGCTGAGATATTGCAGGTTGCGGTCGAGCGAGGCGGTCGGCCGCTTGCAGGTTTCCTGGATCGGATGGATCGGGAACTCGAACGGCACGCCGCCCATCTCGCGGATGCCGTCGCGGACGCGGCTGGCGAGCTCGAGGTGATGGCGGTTGCACGGGGCGATGTCGGAGCCCGTCTGGGCGATGCCGATGATCGGGCGGCCCGACTGCAATTCCTCACGCGACAGACCGAAATTCATTGTGCGCTCGATATAGAGCGCGGTCATGTCGGCGTTGGCGGGGTTGTCGAACCAAGCCTTGGAGCGCAACTGCTCCGGCTTGATCTTGCGGACCGGCTTCTTGCCGTTCGGAGTCTTGCCTGTGGGGCTCTTGGCCATCCCGTCGTTTCCTCTCGCGGCCAGGCGGCCTTCGAGCCGCTTCGGCATCGTCTTTAAATCGATTTGACCGACAGGTCATGCCGGCCCGGACAGATCGGCAAGGGAGCTTGCCGCAGCTGCTGTATTCTGCATACAGCAGCTTTGAGCGGCCTGCCAATCGTCAAAGCGCGCCCGGGACCAGCAAAGGTCGCGGCGGCGCAGTTTGCAAGTGTTCCAAATGCGGCCCAGCCCGGCCCGGAGCGCAGGTGCCGGGGTCCAGAGCGGGCTTGCCCGGGCGCGGCTTTGCGGCCAAGACATGCGCACAAGGCCGGCCCGGCCCGCGGGACGGGTGCGACAACAAGCGCAAGAGGAAACAGCCATGACGCTCCAGGTCGTCCCATCCTTCGCCCGGATCGGCGAGGAGAACGCTTTCGCCGTGCTGGCGCGGGCGACCGAATTGCAGCGCCAGGGCAAGGACATCATCAATCTCGGCATCGGCCAGCCGGATTTCCCGACGCCGGAGCATATCGTCGAGGCGGCGGTGAAGGCGCTGCGCGACGGCCATCACGGCTACACGCCGGCCAACGGCATCCTGCCCCTGCGCGAGGCGGTCGCGGCCGACCTGCACAAGCGCTATGCCGTGAATGTCTCGCCGGAGGAGGTGATGATCGTGCCGGGCGGCAAGGTCACCATGTTCATGGCGATCCTGATGTTCGGCGAGCCCGGCGCCGAGATCCTCTATCCCGATCCCGGTTTCCCGATCTATCGCTCGATGATCGAGTACACCGGCGCGACGCCGATCCCGGTGCCGATCCGCGAGGAGAACGGCTTTGCCTTCTCGGCCGAGGAGACGCTCTCCCTGATCACGCCGAAGACGCGGCTTTTGATCGTCAACTCGCCGGCGAACCCGACCGGCGGCGTGACGCCCAAGGCCGAGGTCGACCAGCTCGTCGCCGGGCTCGCGAACTTCCCCGATGTCGCCGTGATGTCGGACGAGATCTACGACCAGATGCTCTATGACGGCGAGAAGCATGTCTGCCTGTTGAGCTATCCCGAGATCCGCGACCGGCTGATCCTGCTCAATGGCTGGTCGAAGACTTATGCCATGACCGGCTGGCGCATGGGCTTCTCGGTCTGGCCGAAGCCGCTCTACGACAATGCCCGCAAGCTCGCGGTGAATTCGCATTCCTGCGTCAACGCGCCGGCGCAATGGGCGGGCCTTGCGGCGCTGACCGGCCCGCAGGACGCGGTCGCGATGATGCTCGCCGAGTTCGATCGGCGCCGGAAGGCGGTGGTCGCCGGGCTGAACGAACTGCCGGGCGTTTCCTGCATCGAGCCGAAGGGCGCGTTCTATGCCTTCCCGAACGTCTCGCAGACCGGCTGGAAGGCGAAGAAGCTCGCCTCGGCACTGCTCGAGGAGACCGGCGTCGCGACCATTGGCGGGCCGGATTTCGGCGTGCACGGCGAGGGCTATATCCGCCTCTCCTATGCCAATTCGCTTGAGAATATCGAGCGGGCGCTCGGCCGGATGGGCGAGTTCCTCAAGAGCGCGAAAGCGGCCTGAGCATGATCACCTGCCATCTGCGCTATGTCGTCGATCCCTATCAGCTGCCGGCCTTCGAGCATTACGGCAAGCTCTGGATCAGGCTGGTCGAGAAGTTCGGTGGCAAGCATCACGGCTATTTCATGCCGTCGGAGGGGACATCGAATGTCGCTTTGGCGATGTTCAGCTTTCCCTCGTTCGCGGCTTATGAGGACTATCGTAAGCGCTCCTTCGACGACCCGGAGTGCCAGGCCGCCTTCGCGCTGAACAAAAAGCACCGCTTCATCATCAGCTATGAGCGCTCGTTCTTTCGGCCGGTCTTCGAGGACGATCAGGGCGCACGTCGCGCACCCTGAGGTCGGCATTTGGGTATCGAGGGCGCCTGCCTGCGCCCCGAGCGCCGGAGCGAAAGAAGAGCCTGACCCGCATGAGCTATCTTTATCTCGCGATCGCGATCGTCAGCGAGGTGATCGGCACCTCGGCGCTGAAGGCGTCGGAGCAGTTCACCCGGCCAGTGCCCTCGCTGATCACCCTCGTCGCCTTCGCGAGCGCGTTCTACTTCCTCTCGCTGACCTTGCGCACCGTGCCGGTCGGCATCGCCTATGCGATCTGGTCGGGCGTCGGCATCGTGCTGATCAGCTTGATCGCGCTGGTGCTGTTCGGGCAGAAACTCGATCTGCCGGCGGTAATCGGCATGGGCCTGATCGTCGCCGGCGTGATCGTGATCAACGCCTTCTCGAAATCGGTCGCCCACTGAGCGGTCGGCCCGATCGCCGGCGCTGAGCGCGCCGGCAGCGTGAAGGCCGCTCAGACCTTCGCTGCGCTCGCGGCGGCGTCGATATTGGCGACGAGTTCGGCGTCGAGGCCGAGTGAGCCGGCGAGGCCGGCGAGGAAGTCCTTCTCCGCCGGCTTGTCCGGATTGATGGCGATCCGGGCGGCCGTATAGATCTGCGCCGCGAGCTCCGGCGACTCGGCGCCCTCGACCAGTTCGTCGACCGAGGCGGGCTTGGCCATCTCATTTGCGAGCCAGGTGTTGGCCTCCGGGTCGAAGCCGGCCTCGCGCAGCCCGCCGAGAATGGCGCCGCGCTCCGCATCGTCGATATGGCCGTCGGAGGCGGAGGCTGCGATCATCGCGCGGATGAAGATCAGCGCATTGGCATCGCTCGCGGCTTCCGGCTCGAAGCCCGAGCCGGCGGGGGCCGGCAGCAGCGCCTCCTGCTCGGCGCCGAGCAGCGGCTTGCCGGCCTGATAGTTCTGATAGGCCTTGTAGGCGAGGCCGCCGACCAGGGCGAGCCCCCCGACCTTGGCTGCCGAGCCGGCGATGGAGCGTCCGGCCGAGGTGCCGAAGATCAGGGCGCCGAGGCCGCCGAGCAGGGCGCCGGCAGCGAGCTGGTTGTTGCCGATCATGCCCTTGGCCTGGGCGATCAGCTGTTCCGGGGTCTTGCCGCCGGAGAGCTGGCCGACGATGTCGGTCGCGCCCTGCTGCAGTCCGGTCTTCTGGGCAGCGTCCTGGACGCCCTGGGTCGCCTGGCCGAAGATCTGGCCGGCCATGCCGGTGAGGCCGCCTGCGCCGCCGGCTTGCTGGACCTGCTGGGCGATATTGCCGAGCATTCCGCCCAGCCCACCGCTGCCGCCCTGCGCACCCTGCTGCCCACCCTGGGCACCAATCTGGTTGCCGGCGCTGACGAGCGCATCGAGAAGGGATTTGGCGTTGAACATCGAAGGACTCCTTCGGAAGGCATGCCGGGGCGGCGGCGCACTCTAGGCACCGCTTTCTGTGGCCGCTAGACGGGTCATGCGAAAACGGCGGGAGGATGGCGGCGGCCGGTTGCGACAAAGGCGATGATTTCGGCGCCTTTGCCCTTGCTTTCGGCGTCAAAGGCCTTATACAGCCGCCATCGCATCAGGCGCGCTGTCGTTTGTTCGATGAGGGCCGGTCAAACGGTTCGCGTCGCGCCAGAAATTTTTGACCGGTTTCGCCGCAGGGCGAGCCGATGGGAGTCCGGACCATGAAGATCCGCAATTCGCTCAAGTCGCTGCGCGCCCGTCATCGCGACAACCAGCTCGTGCGCCGCAAGGGCCGCGTCTACATCATCAACAAGGTCCAGAAGCGCTTCAAGGCGCGCCAGGGCTGAGTTTAGTCGCGGCTTTGGGCCGCGGCGACCGGCACCTTGCCAGATGATCGAGATCAGCGGGCTGCACTTCGGTGCGGCCCGCTTTTTTGGCTTGGCTGGTCGCGGCCTGCCGGCGGTCTCGCCGTCCCGTGAATTGACGCCGGCCGGATGCCGCCTACATTCAGGGCCATGAGGCCCGCTCGTTTCCTCCGCCTGGCGCTGGTGCCGCTGTCGCTCGCCGTGACGGCGCCGCTGTCCGCTTGGGCGCAGCCGGCGCCGCCTTCGCGCGACGGCGCGGTGCCGCCAGCGGACATGGACGACAAGCCCAGTCAGCCGGAAACGCCCGCGCCGCGCAGCCCGGCCGCGACGCTCGACAAGCTGTTCGAGCGCCTCGCCGCAGCCAAGACGCCGGAAGAAGCCAAGGGCATCGCCAATCTGATCCAGCGCCGCTGGGCCCGCTCGGGCTCGGACACCGCCGATCTCCTGATGAGCCGGGCGCAGCAGGCGGTGAAGGCCCAGGAGCTGCCGCTGGCGATCGAGCTGCTCGACCGGGTGATCGCGCTGGAGCCGGACTGGGCCGAGGGCTGGAATCAGCGGGCCAATGCGCTCTTCCTGCTCGGCGACCCGATTCGCTCTCTGTACGACATCAGCGAGACGCTGAAGCGCGAGCCGCGCCATTACGGCGCGATGATGGGGCTCGGCACGATCCTGCGCCAGCAGGGCGACGACAAGCGCGCCATGGTCGCCTACCGTCAGGTGCTCGCGATCTATCCCGAGCTCGAAGCGGTCAAGGAAGCCGTCGAGGCGCTCAAGATCGAGGTCGACGGCCGCGACGCCTGAGCGGCGCATCGGGACCGGGCTCCGCTGCCCGAGATGGATTGACGATGCTGCGCCTCGTCCTCGTAGCCATCCTCCTGGTCACAGTCGGGCTCGCCCTTTTCAGTGAAATCACCCGCGCCCGGGTCGAGGCGCACCATCCGCCCCGGGGAGCCTTCGCCGCCGTCGAAGGCGGGCGGCTGCATTACCGGGAGTGCCGGCCCGCAGGCGAGTCGCGCGGCACGGTGGTGCTGGTCCATGGCGCCTATGACAACCATGCCGATCTGCTCGCGAGACTAGGCCCGAAACTCTCCGATTATCGCGTCATTGCGCTGGATCGTCCCGGCCATGGCTGGAGCGAGCGGCTGGCCGGGCGGGCGATGGCCGATCCCGGCCGGCAGGCGCAGGCGCTGATGCAGGCGCTCGACCAGATCGCTCCGGAGCGCTTCGTGATCGTGGCCCATTCGCTCGCGGGAGCGCTCTCGTCGCGGATTGCGCTCGACCGGCCGGAGCGCCTGCAGGGGCTCGTGCTGCTCGGCGCCATGAGCCATCCCTGGCCGGGCGGCATCGCCTGGTCGCAGCGCATCGCTGCCATGCCCTGGATCGGGCCGCTGTACAGCCGGGTCGTTGCCGTGCCCCTGGCGCGCCATCGGCTCGGCGACAGCACGGCAGTTGAATCCACTGCGCCAAGGCCTTGCCATGATGCGGCAGGCGAGGTCCGCCTGCTGCTGCGTCCAGACGTCCAGCAATCCAATGCGGAGGACATGGCGGCGGCCCGCGATTTTCTCTCCGCGCAGGCGCCGCGCTATGGCGGCCTCGAACTGCCGGTGCTGGCGATCGCCGGCGACCGTGACACCATCGTTCCGCCGGCGATCCATTCTGCGGCGATCGCGCGCGAGGCGCAGCAAGGCCGGCTGGTGCTGCTGCCGGGTGTCGGGCACATGCCGCACCATGCCGCGCCGGAGCTGATCGCCGCGGCCGTCGACGCGATGTTCGGAGCGGCGCGCGACCGACCCTGAGCGGCCAATCGCCGGGCTGATCTTGCCAAATGGCATGAATTTATCCATATGATGCCATATGGAGGTTTTGTCATGACTGCGCTCTCCCCGGTCGATACCGCCGCGGCGCCATTTTCTCCCGCCGCGATCACGCAGGAGGAGGCGGCGGCGATGTTCCGGGCGGCGGTCAACCTGTTCCGGCTCTGGGGCGTCACCGATGAGGAGGCCGCCGTGTTGCTCGACCAGCCGGTGCGCAGCTATCGGCGTTGGAAGGCCGGCGAGATCGGCCGGATCGACCGCGACGGCGCGGCTCGCCTTTCCAACCTGATGGGCATCCACAAGGCGCTGCGCCTGATCTTCCGCGAGCCACAGCGCGGCTATGCCTGGATCAAGGCCGGCAACGACGCCTTCGGCGGCAGGTCGGCGCTCGCGGTCATGCTCGGCGGCGAACTCACCGATCTGATGCGGGTGCGCCGCTATCTCGACGCCGAGCGCGGGCTCTGGTGAGTTCCGGCGAATTTCCGATCGCGCCGGTTGCGTGGCCGGCGGCGGTCCGCATCATCCGCAGCGCCTTCCCGCCGATCGACCTGTTCGAGGACATCGCCGACCCCGCCGATTGGCCGCTGCTGATCTCGGCGGAGATGAAGACCAATCCGCGACTGATGGAGACGATCGGCAATCTCGATCTGGTGCCGCCGGGCCGCCGTGTCTCCGGCCCGGGGGCGAGCCTGCTGATGGCGCCGTTCACCCATGTCAGCCAGGACCGGCCGAGCCGGTTCAGCGATGGCTCCTATGGCGTGCTCTATGTCGGCGATGTCTTCGAGACCGCCCTTTTCGAGACCATCCACCATCATGCGCGCTTCATGGCGCGGACCAATGAGCCGCCGGGCTGGAGCTCGCAGTTCCGCGAGATTCTCCTCTCGATCCAAGGCTCGCTGCACGATCTGCGCGGCGAGACGGTCGGAGCAAGTCCGCTGCTGCTCGGGCAGGGCTACGAGGCCGGGCAGGCACTGGGCGCGCGGCTCAGGGCGGCGGGCGCCGACGGCGTCGTCTATCCGAGCGTGCGCCGGCCGGGCGCTGAATGCGTCGGCCTGTTCTGGCCGGACCTTGCGCGCGATCCTGTGCAGGGCCGGCATCTCGACTATCACTGGGATGGCGAGCGCGTGGACCTCTATCGCGAGGCCGGAACCGGCAAGGTTTTTCGCATTGGCGAGCCCGCCGGCTCTTAGACGGCCCATGGGTCGAAAGCCGGCTTTCCGATTCACCGCTCGGGAAGCAAGAACTGCATTCGCCGTCCGGAAGCACCGAACCAAGGGCGGATAGCCGACCGCCCGACGCGTGTTCCGTATTGACCACTTCGGCGCTGCGGCGGCAGGGTTGCGCCCGGCGAGATCGCGGGGGGCGACTCGCCTTCGTGCCGGGGGCTTCGTGAAATTCCTGCCTATGCCTAGCGTCGCGGCTCTCCTGCTGGCGACGGCTCTCGTCACTCCGTCCGTCGCTCAAACGGGCCCTCTGCTCACCGATCCCGACAGCTGGCGGACGCCCGAGTACAGGGCGCAATGGGGGCTCGAGACGATCCGTGCCGCGGATGCCTATGCGCGGGGCGTCGACGGCACCGGCATTCTCATCGGGGTGGTCGACTCCGGCATCTTCGCGGCGCATCCCGAATTCGCCGGCCGCTATGGCGGTAGCTACGACTATCTGACTGAGACGGCGGGGGCGATTGATCGTTTCGGGCACGGCACCCATGTCGCCTCGGTGATTGCGGCCAATAGGGACGGCGTGGGCGTGCACGGCGTGGCTCCGGGGACGACGGTCATCATGGCCGGCGTCGACGACGGCACGGGAATGTTCGACGCGAATTTCATCATCAGGGGTTATAATGCGCTGATCGCGCGCGGCGTCCGTGTAATCAACAACAGCTACGGTGATGACCGCCCGGTTACAGCATTCACAAAGGGCAGCTTCCTGTCAGAGGATGCGTCAAGCTTGGCTGTCTATCAGCGCGCTGTCGCCGCAGGAGTTCTCAACGTCTTTGGCGCGGCCAACCAGGGTCTGGATCAACCGAGCGTCCATGCCGGCCTGCCTCACCTCTTCCCCGAACTGGAGCGCGGCTGGCTGGCGGTGTCGGCTGTTGGGCCGGGCTATGAACCATTTTACACCAACCGGTGCGGCGTGGCGAAGAACTGGTGCCTGGCTGCGCCCGGCGGCGGCGACTGGTGGTTCCCCAATCCCTATCCAGACGATCCCATCGTCGTCGCCGACAAGGACGGCGGCTACACCAAGACGTTTGGCACCTCCTTCGCCGCTCCCCATGTCACGGGCGCGGCGGCTTTGGTCTGGCAGATGTTCCCGTTCTTCAGTGCCGACCAGGTGCGCCAGACCCTGCTCGGCACCGCCCGGGATATCGGCCCGTCCGGCGTGGACGAGATCTATGGCTACGGCCTGCTCGATGTCGGCAAGGCCGTGCTCGGCCCCGGCCGTTTCGACTGGGGCGATTTCGTCGTCGAGCAGCCCGGCGGTGTCGCCCATTTCGGAAACGACATCGTCGGGGCCGGGGGGCTGGTGAAGCGCGGTGCCGGCGAGCTCGTGCTCACCGGCAACAGCGCCTATGCGGGGGCGACGCGCGTCGAGGGCGGCTTCCTGTCGGTGATGGGCAGCATCGCCTCGCCGACCAGCGTCGCCGCAGCGGGCACGCTCGCTGGCACCGGTCTGATCACCGGCAATGTCAGCAATGCCGGCACAATCTGGGCCGGTGACCGGAACGGCGTCGGCACGCTGAGGATCGACGGCAATTTCGTGCAGGAGGCGGGCGGCCTGCTGGTGCAGCAGTTCGGGCCGGAAGGGGGCCAGAACCACCTCGCCGTCACCGGCACGGCGGGCCTCGCAGGCTGGGTTGCCCTGGCCGGAGAGCAGCTGTTCCTGCCGCGCCAGCTCTCCATGGCGGTGCTCACCGCCGATCGGGGCATCTCCGGTCGCTTCTCGGGAGTCGAGGGGCCGTTCGGCGACGGCACCGCTCCCTTCATCCGGGCGAGCCTGCGCTACGAGCCGAACACCGCCTATCTCGATATCCAGGGGCTGCCCTTCGATACGCCCGGCGTCTGCGCCTCTGCCAATCAGTGCGCGGTCGGCGGGGCGCTCGAGCGCGGGCTGGCCAGCGCCGACCAGGATCTGCGCGACGTCGCGCTTCTGCTGCAGCATGCGGGGACACGGGAGGGGGCACGCGGCGCGCTTGCCAGCCTGTCCGGCGAGGTGCATGCGGGCCTCTCCACCCTTGCGCTCGGCGGGGCCGGACAGCTCGGCAGCATGATTTCCCAGCGCCTCGGCGCCCTGCGTTCAGGCCAGGCAGATGCGACGAGCGCCGATCTGCCGCTGGCCTATACCGCGAGCGCGGCGACCAATCCGGCAGCGGCTATGCTGATGCGGCTGCCTGCGCAGGCCACCGCCAACAACAACGCCTGGGCGCGCGGCTACGGCTTCACCGGCAGGCTCGGCGGCGACGCCAATGCCGGCGGCGCCAGCTATCGCGGGGGCGGCGTCATCGGCGGCTTCGACCGGCAGATCACGCCCTCCTTCCTGGCCGGATTCAGCTTCGGCTATTCCAGCACGGACGCAGATTTCCGCCACCACGCCGGCAAGGGCAGCATCGATGCCTATGAAGGTGCATTCTATGGCAGCTATGCCAGCGGCAAGCTGCGCCTGGGCGGTCTTCTCGGCTATGGCCGCCTCAATTTCGAGAGCGAGCGCAGCATCGGCTTCGGAGGCCTGTCGCGACAGGCGAAGGCCGATTATGACGGCGACCGCTTCACCGGCGCGCTGGAAGCCGGCTACGCCTTTGATCTCGGCTGGTCGACGGTCGAGCCGCTTCTGGGGCTGCGCTACACCTTCCTCAGGCAGGGCAGCTTCAGCGAGACCGGGGCCCAGAGCATCGGCCTGGCCGCGGCGGGACAGTCGGCTTCGAGCCTGCTCGGCAGCATCGGGCTGCGCCTGATGCGGGAGTTCGATCTTGGCGAGGGCCGCGTCGCGGTCGAGGCGCGAGGCCGCTGGCAGCACGAATTCCTCGACGATGCTGTAGCCCTCGACACCGCCTTCATCGGGGCGCCTGCAGCGTCCTTCCCGGTTCGCGGCCCGCGGGTCGCTCGCGACAGCGCGATCCTCGGTGTCGGCCTCTCGGCCCGTGCCGGCCGGAACCTCACGCTGTTCGCCGACTACGATGTGCGCCTCAACCGCGATGCGACCGCCCACGCCGTCACGGCCGGGCTCCGCGCCAGCTGGTAGCGGGGCGCCGGGCCTCGTTGACAGGCTTCGAGGCCCGCCAAATAATGCCGGCATGATCGAGAAGGACACGCATATTGTCTCCCGGCTCGCCGGCGTCCCGACAGGCGGGATGCCGGGGCATCGATCGCGTTAGCTAAAGCGTATCGCGCACCCGCAGCCTCGCCGGAAACGGACGAGGCCGTCTTGCCGCCTGTGCCTCGTCCATCCCAATGACCGATGGAGCCCCCTCATGGCACAGAACATCTATGACGATCCCGAATTCTTCGCCGGCTACAGCCAGCTTCCGCGGCAGGTCCACGGCCTCGCCGGCGCGCCGGAATGGGCTTCCATCCGCGCGCTTGTCCCCGATCTGAAGGGCAAGCGTGTCGTCGACCTCGGCTGCGGCTTCGGCTGGTTCGCGCGCTGGGCGCGCGAGCAGGACGCCGAGGCCGTCGTGGGGCTGGACGTCTCGGAGAAGATGATCGCGCGTGCCCGGGCGCAGACTTCCGATGCCGCGATCACCTACGAAATCGCCGATCTCGAGACGCTGGAACTGCCGGCGGCCGCGTTCGATTTCGCCTACAGCGCCCTGACCTTCCACTACATCGCCGATTTCGGCCGGCTCGTCCGCATGCTGCACCGGGCTCTCCGGCCGGGTGCGCAGTTCGTCTTCACGATCGAGCACCCGATCTACATGGCGGCAGCTCATCCGCGCTGGTGGAGCGACGAGGATGGACGCAAGACCTGGCCGGTGAATGGCTATGCGCTGGAAGGCGAGCGCCGCACCAACTGGTTCACCGACGGCGTCCTCAAATATCACCGGACGCTGGGGACGACGCTGAACAGCCTGATCGCCGCGGGCTGGACACTCCGCCATGTCGAGGAGTTCGCGCCGACGGCGGCCCAGATCGCGGAACAGCCGGGACTGGCGGAGGAACTGGAGCGGCCGATGATGCTGCTGGTGTCGGCGCAGCGTTGATTGGGTGCGGATTGCGGTGGGTTCAGACCCTCACCGCCTTCGCCTTACGATCCGCACCGCCGAATACCCGCAGATACCGCGCGATCTCCTCCGGCGTTCCCGTCGCCTTGTTGGGGTTGTCGGAGAGCTTCACCGCCGGGCGGCCATTGGCGCTGACGACCTTGCAGACCAGCGAGATCGGGTCGAGATCGGGCGTGCCGTCGGGCGAGCAGCCGACGAAGTCGTTGGTGAGGTTGGTGCCCCAGCCGAAGCTGGTGCGGACCCTGCCGTGGAAATGGTGATAGGCCTCCTCGATCGAGTCGATGTCCATGCCGTCGGAGAAGATCAGCAGCTTGCTCCGGGGATCGCGGCCCTGCGATTTCCACCAGGCGATGATCTGCTCGCCGGCCTCGATCGGCGGGGCGCTGTCGGGGCGAAAGCCGGTCCAGTCGGCAAGCCAGGAGGGAGCATCGTCGAGGAAAGCGGTGGTGCCGAAGGCGTCCGGCAGCACGATCAGGAGGTTTCCGGCGTAGACCTGGCGCCATTCGTCGAGCACGCGATAGGGCGCGGCACGCAGTTCCTCGTCGTTGTTGGCCAGCGCCGCCAGCACCATCGGCAACTCATGGGCGTTGGTGCCGATCGCCTCGAGATCGTTCTCCATGGCGAGCAGGACGTTGGAGGTGCCGGTAAAGGTCGGGCCGAGGCCCTCCTTCAGCGCCTCGACGCACCAGCGCTGCCAGAGATGTCCATGGCGGCGGCGGGTGCCGAAATCGGAGATGCGCAGGTCTGGAAGCTTCTTCAGCCGCTCGACCTTGTCCCAGAGCTTCGACTTGGCGCGGGCATAGAGCACGTCGAGCGCAAAGCGCCCCCAGCCCTTCAGCGCCTGGCGCGAGCGCAGCTCGTTGACGATGGCGAGCGCCGGGATCTCCCACATCATCGAATGGGTCCAGGGGCCGGCGAAGGTCAGCTCGTACTGCCCGTCGACCTTGCGGAGCTCGTATTCGGGCAGGCGGAACTCGGCCAGCCAGGCGATGAAGTCCGGCGTGAACATCTGGGTCTTGCCGTAGAAGCTGTTGCCGGCGAGCCAGATCAGTTCCTTCTTGGTGAAGCGCAGTTCGCGGGCATGGTCGAGCTGGGCGCGCAATTCGCCCTCGTCGATCACCTCGGCGAGGCGGATCGCCTTGCTGCGGTTGATCAGCCCGAAGGTGACCTCGACCTGCGGGTGGAAGCTCCTGATCATCTGCAGCATCAGGAGCTTGTAGAAATCGGTGTCGAGCAGGCTGCGGACGATCGGGTCGAGCCGCCAGCTGTGGTTGTAGGTCCGTGAGGCGATGTCGGTGATGGCCATGGCGGTCGCAGGCTGCCGGAAGCGGGAACTTAAGCAGTAGAGCAGGGGCGGCCGCAGGGGAATGAGAATGCGGGCCGAAACCCAGTTCGCGCTCGGCCGTTGCGGCCGGTGCGCCTGTCCCCCATCTCAGTTGGCCCTATCATCGAGACTTCGCCACGCCGAACATGAACGCTGCCCTGCCATTGACGACGGAGCGTCTCGCGCTTCGTCCTTTCGTTCCGGGCGATTTCAGCGCCTATGCCGCCTACCACTCCTCGCAGGAGGTCTATCGCTATCTATACGCCGCGCCGCCAGAAGGAGAGGAGATGGAGCGACAGTTTGCCAAGGCGCTGATGCCCCGGTTCGAGAGCGATGGAGATGTCTTCCGGTTCGCGGTGACACGCCGGGCGGACGGTGCCTTGCTCGGTGAGACTCTGCTCAAGCTGGCTAACCGCTCGGCCCTGCAGGGCGAGGTCGGCTATATCTTCAATCCAGACTTCGCGGGCAAGGGCTATGCGAGCGAAGCGGTGTCGGCGACGATCGAGCAGGGCTTTCGCGCGTTCTCTCTTCATCGCATTTTCGCGCCGCTCGATGCCGGCAATGCGCCATCGGTCGGCGTCGTCGAACGCCTCGGGCTTCGCCGGGAGGCGCATCTCATCCAGAACGACCGTTTCGACGGCGTCTGGGGTGACGAATACATCTATGCGGTGCTCGCCTCGGAATGGCGATGCACCGCATCAATGTCGTGATCGCGCCGCAACCGGTCGGCGACGACTTCACGCCTGGTCGACATGCTCCTTCGCCACGAAGGCGATGCGCACCATGTTGGTCGCGCCCGGCGTGCCGAAGGGGACGCCGGCGACGACGATTATCCGGTCGCCGAGCGAAGCGTAGCCTTCGCGGACCGCGAACTTGCAGGCGCGCGAGGCCATGTCGTCGATGTCGCTGGCATCCTTGGTGACGACGGCGTGCACGCCCCAGACCAGGGTCAGCTGGCGGGCCGTCGAGCGGTTCGGCGTCAGCGCGACGACGGTCGAATTCGGCCGCTCGCGCGCGAGGCGGAAAGCGGTCGAGCCCGAGGAGGTCCAGGCCGCGATCGCCTTGAGATTCAGCGCGGTGGTGATCTCGTGGGCGGCCTTGGCAATGGCGTCGGCGCCGGTCGCTTCCGGCTCGGCGCGCTGCGCGTCCAGGATCGAGCGATAGGTCGAGTCGTTCTCGACCTCCTCGGCGATGCGGTTCATCATCGTAACCGCCTCGACCGGATACTCGCCTGCGGCGCTCTCGGCCGAGAGCATCACCGCATCGGCGCCCTCGAACACGGCGGTCGCGACGTCGGAGACTTCGGCGCGGGTCGGTACCGGGGCGGTGATCATGCTCTCGAGCATCTGCGTCGCGACCACGACCGGCTTGCCCATGCGCCGCGACAGGCGGGTGATGCGCTTCTGCGTGCCGGGAACCTTCTCCAGCGGCATCTCGACGCCGAGGTCGCCGCGGGCGACCATGATCGAGTCCGAGGCCTCGATGATCTCCTCCAGGCGCAGCAGCGCCTGCGGCTTCTCGATCTTGGCCATCGCCAGGGCGCGCCCGCGCACGATCTTGCGCAGATCGGCCATGTCCTCGGGCCGCTGCACAAAGGAGAGCGCGATCCAGTCGACGCCGGCCTCCGCCGCCGCCTCGGCATCGGAGCGGTCCTTGTCGGTCATCGCCGAAACCGCGATCGTGGTGTCGGGCAGGCTGATGCCCTTGCGCGAGGAAAGCCGCCCGGCGACGGTCACCCGGGTCACGGCCTGCTTCGGCGAGGCCTTCTCGACGACCAGCCGAATCTTGCCGTCGTCGAGGATCAGGTTGTGGCCGGGCTCCAGCGCCGAGAGAATCTCGGGATGCGGCAGGTAGACGCGCTTGGCCGAGCCGGGCGCCGGGTCGGAGTCGAGCACGAAGCGCTCGCCCTTCTCCAGCATCGCGCCGCCATCGCCGCCGAACTGCCCGACGCGCAGCTTCGGGCCCTGCAGATCGGCGAGGATGCCGACCGGACGGCGGAACTGCGTCTCCAGCGCGCGTAGCATCGCCACTCGCTCGGGCAGCGTTTCGCGCTGCGTATGGCTCATATTGATGCGGAAGACGTCGACGCCGGCCTGGAACAGCTTGGCGCACATCTCCGGGGTGGAGGAGGCGGGCCCCAAAGTCGCGATGATCTTGATCCGTCGTTCCCGCCTCATCGCTTTGCCTTTCCTCACGCTGGCGCAGCCTGCTCCGCGCCTCGATGTTCCGTCGCTTATTCGCGGCCGCGGGGCAAGCTCGCGACCGGAGGCGTGCCCTTGTCTGGTTCTGGGACCATGTCGCCGCTCAGGGGCGCGGCGGCGCAGCGCCCGGGGTGTCGGTCAGCTGGATCGTCCAACCCTTCTGCTCTCCGGTGTCGACCTCGAAGAAGCCCGAGCGGTCATAGCCGCGCGACAGACAGTCCTCGATGCCGCGGATGGTGAACTCCTTGTTGCGCGTGCACATGATCGACTTGCCGGTCCATTCGCCGCCCTTGTCGTAGTCGACGGCGTGGACATAGTAGAAGCGCGCGGCCAGCGTGCCGCGCAGCAGCGTCTCGCAGGCCCGCGGCGCGATGTTCCACCAACCTTCGGTGACCCAGCCCTGGGCGTCGCGATAGCCGATGGCGACGCCGACGCGGCTGCCGGTGGTGTTGCACATGCGCAGATCCGCCAGGGCCGGCACGGCACCCGCGAAGAGGAAGAGGGCGGCGGGCGCGGCGAGGCGCAGCCCGGACCGGGCGAGGCGTGCGCTCAGGCTCATGGGGCCGCCGGGGTGGGGTCGATCAGGATCACGCGGCAATCGTTGACATTGGTCAGGGTCGGGCCGGTCCGCAGCAGGTCGCCGAGACCTTCGAAGAAGCCGGTCGAATCGTTGTCGCGCAGCGATTGGGCGGGATCGAGGCCGAGAGCGCGGGCGCGCGGCAGCGTGGTCTCGTCGATGATCGCGCCGGCCGGGTCGCTCGCCTCGCCGCCGCCGCCATCCGTCCCGTCGGTGTCGCCCACCAACGCGATTATGCCCGGCTCGCCGGCGAGCGCGATGGCGAGCGCCAGCGCGAATTCCTGGTTTGGGCCGCCGCGGCCCTTGCCGGCGATGGTGACGGTCAATTCGCCGCCGGAGATCAGCGCCGCGCGCCGGCCTTCCGACTTCAGCGCCAGGGCCTGCCGCGCCTGCGCCTGCGCGACCTCGCGGGCCTCGCCTTCGAGATCGGGGCCGAGATCGATCGGCTCGTAGCCGGCGGCGCGGGCGGCTGCCACGGCCGCAGCGATCGCGTCGGCCGGGCGGGCGACGATGCGGTATTCGCTGTTCGTGAAGGCGGGGTGGCCGGGCTTCGGCGTCTCGCTGGCATCGTCGGCGAGCAAGGCCTCGGCGGCCGGCGGCAGCTTGAGCCCGTAGCGGGCGACGATGGCGCGGGCATCGGCCATGGTGCTGGGGTCCGGCACGGTCGGGCCCGAGGCGATGGCGGCCGGGTCGTCATGCGGCACGTCGGAGACGGCGATGGTCAGCAGCCGCGCCGGGGCGGCGGCGAGAGCGAGCCTGCCGCCCTTGATGCGCGAGAGCCGCTTGCGGACGATGTTCATCTCGCCGATCGGCGCGCCCGAGCGCAGCAGGGCCTTGTTGACGGTCTGCTTCTCGGCGAGCGCAAGCGTGCCCGCCGGCGCGACCCAATTGGCCGAGCCGCCACCGGAGAGCAGCACGAGGACGAGGTCGTCGGCGGTCGCGGCGCGGGCGAGTTCGAGCGCCCGCGTGGCGCTGGCGATGCTGCCCTCGTCCGGCACCGGATGGCCGGCGGCCACCATCGGAATGTGCCGGGTCGTGGTCTCGTAGCCGTGCCGGGCGACGGCGTGGCCGAGCAGGCGTGTGGGCGCCAGGCCGACCGTGTCGAGATAATGCGCTTCCGCCAGTGCGGTCATGCTGCCGGCGGCCTTGCCGGCGGCGAGCAGGATCAGCCGGCCGGAGGGCGGCGGCGCCGGCAGGTGCCCGGCGAGCCAGCTGCTCGGATGGGCGCGCGCCACGGCGTCGTCGAAGATCGCGCGCGCCACCTTGCGCCGCTGCTCGATTGCATTGCCAAGCTGTTGCAAATCGCCCGCCTTCCCGCGAATCCCGATCATGCTGATCGACTTTCGTCTCAGCCCCTTCTATGTCGCTGGCGCGCGGGCGTCACCCGCGATTTGCTGAGCGGTTCCGAGGGCGGAATGGGTGCGCAGATGGCCTTGCCGAACGGAGCTCCCGCGCTGCGGCCGGGCGAGGTCGAAATCATCCGGGGCGACCCGGCAAGCGGCGTGCTCCTGCTCTGCGACCACGCCACCAACGCGATCCCGGCCGAGCTCGACGGACTCGGCCTGCCGGCCCAGCAGCTCGAGCGCCACATCGCCTATGACATCGGCGCGGCCGAGATGACCCGTGCGATGGCCGAGGCGCTCGGCGCGCCGGCGATACTGAGCAATTTCTCGCGGCTGCTGATCGATCCCAATCGCGGGCGCGACGATCCGACCCTGGTGATGCGCATCTCGGACGGTGCGCTCGTGCCGGCGAATGCCAGGATAGACGAGGCCGGCATCGCCGAGCGGATCGCGCGCTATTACGCGCCTTATGACGCCGCCATCGATGCTGCGGTCGAGGCCGCGATTGCGGCCGGCCACCCGCCGGCGATCGTCTCGGTGCACTCCTTCACGCCGTTCTGGAAGGGTGTGCCCCGTCCCTGGCATGCCGGGGTGCTCTGGGACCGGGAGGGCCGGCTGGCACAGGCGCTGATCGCTGCCCTGCAGAACGAGGGCGACCTGATCGTCGGCGACAACGAGCCCTATATGGGCGGCCTGCCCGGCGACACCATCGACCGGCATGCGACGCGGCGCGGCCTGCTCGACGCGCTGATCGAGATCCGGCAGGACCTGATCGGCGAGCCGCACGCGGCCCGCGCCTGGGGCAGGAGGCTGGCTCGGCTGTTGCCCGGGAGCCTCGCAGTCGCGCGAGAAATGTGAAATCCAGCCGCTTCCCGCTTGACCTCGCCGCCCATCCGGGCGAACCCCTGCGACCAATTTTCGAAGAAGGGTTTGAGAATGGACGATCCGGTTGCAGGCGATCAGCTGCTTAGCATCGTGCAGCGCATCGAGCGGCTCGAGGAAGAGAAGAAGACGATCTCCGACGACATCAAGGAGGTCTACTCCGAGGCCAAGGCCAATGGCTATGACGTCAAGGTGCTGCGCAAGGTGATCGCGCTGCGCAAGCGCGATCTGGACGAGCGCAAGGAAGAGGAGGCGATCCTCGATCTCTACCTGCAGGCCGTCGGCGAGACGCCCTGATCCGGGTTGCGCCCAGCGCCAACCTGCCTAATGCCAGCTGGACTGCCCCCGTCGCCAGGCGATGGAGGCAGTCCGGCGGCACTGCCAGCTACCGGACGTTCAGCCCGAACTCCCGCAGCAATTGCCCGGCCTGCTCTCGCGAGATCGTCGCACCCTTGAAGACGGCGGCATCGCCGATCCGCAGGCCGCCCAGATCGGCGCCGCGCAGATCCGCGCCCTGGAAGCGCGCATCCTTCAGGGACGCCTCGCGGAGGCTCGTTCCTTCGAAGATGGCGTCGCGGAAGTCGCACCCCCCGAGATCCGCCTGCGAGAAATCCACGCCCGTGAGGCGCATCCCGCGAAACGACATGCCGCGGAGCTTGGCGTAGACCAGCAGCGTATCGCGAAAGCAGGTGTCGAGCGACCGGGTTTCCGTCAAGGTCGCCCCGGTTAGCTTGCAGCCGATGAAGGATGCGGAGGTGAGCTTCGCCCCGCGCAGGCTGGCATTGTTGAGGTCGCAGGAGGTGAAACTGGCCTCGGTCAGGTCCGCTGCGGTCATGTCGGTGAAGGCGGCGCCGCACGATACCCAGCTGGTGCGCTCCAGATTGGCTCCCTTCAGCTGCGTGCGCTGGAGATTGCAGCGCTCGAACGTCCAGCCGGAAAGATCCAGCCGCGACAGGTCGACCTCCTGGAGGTCGCAGGCAGAAAGCCGGCTGGGCAAGTCGCTGGCGGTCAGGGCCAGGATGTCGACCCGGCCGAGCGTGACGCCGGTGAAGGCAAGGGGCGTCCCGCTATCGGCCATCCGGTTCTCCTCAAGACGCCTGCGACGGGTGCAGGCCGGGACCGATCGAGGCCCGCCTCCGACAGAGCGGTGGCTGTGGCCATCTCATTCCGCACGATACCGGCAAGCCGCGGGCGATTCGCAGGCCGTGCCGGAAACCTCCATCCGATGCCGGCCTCCATGGCAAGAGGTCGTCCGCAGCTTGCAAGGCATGTGGTGGCTTGCCAAGTGCCGCGGACGAGCGGGAAAATCAAAAAAAACGCCGGCCTCGGATGAACGAGGCCGGCGCTGTTCTGGAAAATCGGCGTTTGGCGTCGCGTCAGGCGACCAGCTTGAGTTCGGCCGCCCGCGGCTGCGATCGTCTCCTCGCGGGCCTCGCAGCCGGCGTGCACGATGGTGCACTTGCCGGCGAACAGGCCCTCTGGGCCGCCTGATTTCGCGCTCCGCTCAGCTATGGGTCCGGAAACGGAGCCCATCATCCATGAAGGTCTTCTCCGGGAAGGCCGCTTCATTGGAGCCGAAAGGCATCTGGGCGGTGAGCTTCCAGGACGCAGGAATGTTCCAGGTCTTGGCGACTTCCGCGTCGACGAGCGGATGGTAATGCTGGAGGCTCGCGCCGATATTGGCGTCGGCGAGCGTGGCCCACACGGCCAGCTGCGCGATGCCGGTCGAATGTTCGGACCAGATCGGGAAGTTGTGCGCATAGAGCGGGAAATTGGCCTGCAGCGCCTTCACCGGCTCCTGATCTTCGAAGAACAGGACGGTCCCCGCGCCGTTGGCGAAGCTGTCGATCTTCTTGCTGGTCCCGTCGAAATCGGCGGCCGGCACGACGGCGCGAAGGGCCTCCCGGGTGATGTTCCAGAACTTGTCGCTCTCCTTGCCGAACAGGATGACGGCGCGCGAGCTCTGCGAGTTGAAGCTGGACGGCGAAAGGCGGATCGCCTCTCTGATCAGGGAATCCACCTGGGTCTCGGGGATCGGCAGATTCTTGCCGAGCGCATATTGCGTGCGGCGCTTCTTGAGCTTGTCGAGCATGGCTTCCTCATATGCTAACGCATGTCACGTCGGTTGAGCCGATGAGACAGGACGGTTTTCCCGGAGCGCCTCCGAAGGCGCCGTCCCAGCGAAAGCGGGACTTGATGAGGGAGAGGTAGCGGTTCACTTGCGGCATCGGAATGCCCATATTGGGCACCAATCTGTTGCTCACAGGGGAACGCCTGCATGTCCGAGCTCGACGATATCCGAAGCTTCGTCGCCGTCGTCGATTCCGGAGGCTTCGGCCGGGCCGGGCGCAGCCTCGGCCTGTCGAAATCGATCGTCAGCCGGCGTGTGGCGCGGCTGGAGGCCGATCTCGGCACCAGGCTTCTGAGCCGCACGACCCGCGGCGTCAGCCCGACGGAGGCCGGGCTCGAATTCAAGGCGCGCGGGGAACGCATCCTGGCGGAGCTGACCGAAGCGCGCGAGGCGGTGGCGCTGCAGGCCGGCGGTGTGGCCGGGCGCCTGCGGCTGAGCATGCCGCTCTCCTTCGGCATCCACCATGTCGCGCCGGTGCTGGCGGAACTGGCGCGCCGGCATCCGCGGCTCGAGATCGACGCCGAGGCCAGCGACCGCCAGGTCGACCTGATCGGCGAGCGCTTCGACATGGCGGTGCGGATCGGTGTGCTGAAGGATTCCAGCCTGGTCGCGCGGCGGATCGCGTCGGTGCGCGGGATCGTCGTCGGCAGTCCCGCTTACTTCGCCGGGCATGGCCGCCCGGCGACGCCGGCTGAACTCAGCGGCCATGAATGCCTGATCTACACGGGCGGCGCCGCGCCCGACTGGAACTTCAAGGTCAACCGGCGGGTCGTCTCGGTCCGGCCGAGCGGACGGCTGCGTTCCGATAGTGGCGACACCTTGCTGCAATGGGCCGAAGCGGGGCTGGGGCTTGCCCTGCTGCCGAGCTTCATCGCAGGCGAAGCGATCCGCGCCGGCAGGGTCGAGCCGGTGCTGACCGAATTCCCGCTGCCGGAAAGCGGGCTTTATGTCGTGCGTCCGCCCGGCGCCTATGTCTCGGGCAAGGTCCGCGTGCTCACCGATCTTCTGGTCGAGCGCTTCGGCTCCGCCGCGACCTGGGATCCCTGCCAGAAGGCGCTGGCCGAGCAGGCGGCCGCGGCCGGGCAGGGCAGGAGCGTACCCGGTGAGGACGAGCATCAAGCTGCGTGAACTCGCACTTCACCCGATTTCGCGTGTCAGCCGCTTTCCGCAAAGGCAGTGTTGCAGCCATCGAAACGGGAGATCGCCATGCTGCTGGTTGGAATGCTCGACAGCCCCTATGTGCGGCGCGCCGCCATCACCGGAACCCTGCTCGGGCTCGAATTCGAGCATCGCTCGGTCTCGGTGTTCCGGCACATGCCGGAATTCAGCAAGATCAACCCGCTGATCAAGGCGCCGACGCTGGTCGCCGATGATGGCACGGTGATCAGCGAATCGCTGCTGATCATCCAGCACTTCGAGGATGTCGCCGGACGCTCCCTGCGCCCGATAGAGGCTGGCGCGCGGGTGCGCGACCTGAGCCTGACCGGCATCGGCATCGTCGCGGCCGACAAGGCGGTCTCTGTCGAATATGAGCGCAAGCGGCCCGAGGAGCGGCGCTACGCCAACTGGCAGGAGCGCATCCTGACCCAGCTCCATACGGCGCTGGACCTCCTCGACCAGGCGGCCAAGCGCGGCGAGCTCTCAGCCGGCCCGGAGCTGCGGCCGGGCGATATCGCGGCGGCGATCGCCTGGGGCTTCTGCCGCTTCGTCATTCCGGAGTTCGCCCCGGAAGACCGCTGGCCGGCGCTCGCCGCGCAGGCAAGGGCCTGCGAGGCGCTCGACGTGTTCAAGGCCTGGCCGATCGACCGGGAGTGAGGTCCCGGCGCTACTGCGCCGGGTCGGGTTCGCGCTCGATCTTTGGCCTGGAAGCCGGGCGGAAGCGTTCGCGCAGTCCCTGGAAGACGACATAGAGCGCCGGGATCAGGAAAATCCCGATCACCGCGGCGGCGATCATGCCGCCGAAGACCGGCGTGCCGACATTGCGCCTGGCGAGCATCGAGGGGCCCTCGGCGATGACGAGCGGCAGCAGGCCGAGGATGAAGGCGAGCGAGGTCATCATCACCGGCCGGAAGCGCAGGCGTGCGCCGAGCGTCGCCGCATGGAGCAGCGGAAGCCCCTTCTCGCGCTGCTCCTTGGCGAACTCGACGATCAGGATGCCGTTCTTGGCGGCAAGGCCGATCAGCACGACGATGCCGATCTGGGCATAGAGGTCGAGCGTCAAACCGCCGACCACGATGCCGACAAAGGCGCCGAGCACACCGACCGCGACCGAGAGCAGGACGGGAACCGGGATCGTCCAGCTTTCATAGAGCGCGACCAGGAAGAGATAGGCAAAGAGCAGGGCGAAGGCGAGGATCATCCCCGTCTGGCCCTCGGCCCGCTTCTCCTGGAATGAGACGTCGGTCCAGTCGCCGCGATAGCCGGCGGGCAGCGTCTTTGCCGCGACCTGCTCCATCGCAGCCAGGGCCTGGCCGGAGGAAACGCCCGGAGCGGCCGAGCCCTGCACGGTGACGGCGAGGCGGTTGTTGTAGCGGATCAATGCCTGAGGCCCGACCACGATGCGTGCCTCGAGCAGGCTGCGCAGCGGGATCATGCCGCCGTCGCGGCTGCGGACATTGATGCGGTAGATGTCGTCGATCGACTTCCGGTCGATGCCGTCGGCCTGAACCTGGACCTGCCAGGTGCGGCCGAACAGGTTGATGTCGTTGACATAATAGCCGCCGAGCGAGGCCTGCAAGGACTGGAACAAGGCGCTGAGCTCGACGCCGAGGATCTGGACCTTGTCGCGGTCGATGTCGAGGTAGACCGAGGGCGTCGTGTCCGAGAAGGTCGAGAAGACGCGGCTGAGCTGCGGGTCCTGGTTGGCGGCGATGGTGAGCCCGCGCAGCGTGCGGGCGAGTGCCTTGGGATCGGAGCCGCCCATGTCCTGCAGGACATAGGTGAAGCCGCCGCCGGTGCCGAGGCCGACGATCGGCGGCGGCGCGATCGGCACCACGGCCCCGCCGCGCACTGCGCGCAGTTTCTGCGAGACGCGGGCGATGATCGCGTTGGCGCTCTGGTCGGCGCCCTTGCGATCCGCGAAGGGCTTCAGCGAAACCAGGAAGAAGCCGGAATTGGACTGCGAGTTCCCGTCGATGAAGTTCAGGCCGATGATGGTGGAATAATCCTCGACCGCGGGCTCGGCCTTGAGGATGGTTTCGACCTCGGCCGCGACGGCCGCGGTGCGGCCGACCGAGGCGCCGTCGGGCAATTGCGCGACGACGAAGAAGGCGCCCTGGTCGTCTTCGGGCAGGAAGCCGGTCGGCGTGATCCGTCCCATGGCATAGATCGCGACGCCGAAGGCGGCGGTCAGCACCAGGCTGATCATGGAGATGCGGACCAGCCGGGCGACGGTGTCGCCATAGCGGTCGCGCGTCCAGTCGATGCCGCGCATGACATGGCCGATGGGGCCGCGGCGCGGACCGTGATGCGGCTTGAGCAGAACGCCGCACAGAGCGGGCGACAGGGTGAGCGCGTTGGTCGCCGAGATCAGCATCGCGACCGCGACCGTGACGGCGAACTGGCGGAAGAGCTCGCCGGAAATGCCGGGGATGAAGGCGACCGGTACGAAGACCGAAAGCAGAACAAGCGTGATCGCGATGATCGGCGCCACGATCTCGCCCATGGCGAGCTTGGTCGCCTCGGCAGGCGAAAGCTCGGGGTGCTCCTCCATCACGCGCTCGACGTTCTCGACCACGACGATCGCGTCGTCGACGACGATGCCGATGGCGAGCACGATCGCCAGCAGCGAGACCGTGTTGGCGGAGTAGCCGATGGCGTTCAGCACGATGAAGGTGCCGATCAGGCTGACCGGGACGGCGAAGGTCGGGATCAGTGTGGCGCGGAAGCTGCCGAGGAAGAGGAAGACGACGACGATGACGAGGATGAAGGCCTCGATCAGGGTCTTCTGGACCTCCTCGATCGTTGCCGTGACGAAGGCGGTCGGGTCGTATGTCACCTTCCAGGCGAGATCTTCCGGGAAGTTGCGGGCGAGATCGCCCACCGTCTTCTTGACCGCGTCGAGGGCGGCGATGGCGTTGGCGCCGGGCGACTGATAGATACCGATCAGCACGGCCGGGCCGCCGTTGAGGCGCGTCTCGCGGTCGAGATTGGCCGCGCCGAGCTCTATGCGCGCAACGTCGGAGAGGCGCAGCACCGAACCGTCGGGGTTCGTACGCACGACGATCTTCTCGAATTCCTGGGGCGAGCTCAGCCGGCCCTTGGTCTGGATGTTGAGCTGGAGTTGCTGGTCGTCGGAGATCGGGCGGGCGCCGATGCGGCCGACAGCCGCCTGGGTGTTCTGCGACTGTATCGCGCTGATGATATCGCCGGTGGTCAGGCCGAGCCCGGTCAGGGCGTCGGTGCGGACCCAGGCACGCATCGAGTAGTCCTGGGCGCCGAACAGGGAGGCGTCGCCGACGCCCGGGGTCGAGCGGATCGAGTCGAGCAGGTTGATGGTGGTGTAGTTCGAGACGAAGAGGTTGTCGTAGGTCTTCTTCGGCGAATAGACAGCGATGACGCCAAGCAGCGCAGAGGACTGCTTCTTCACCGTCACGCCGTTGCGCTTGACCTCCTCGGGCAGCTTCGACAGCGCGATCTGGACACGGTTGTTGACGTTGACGGTGTTGATGTCGGGGTTGGTGCCGAGTTCGAACGAGATCTTGAGCGAATAGCTGCCGTCATTGCCGCTGACGCTCTTCATGTAGATCATCTTGTCGGTGCCGACGATCTGCGCCTCGAGCGGCTGCGCCACGGTCGCCTCGACCACGGCGGCCGAGGCGCCGGGGTAGGAGGTGGTCACCGAAACCTGCGGCGGCACGATGTCGGGGTACTGTGCGACCGGAATCGCGAAGAGCGAGAGCAGGCCAGCGATGACCGTGACGACCGCGATGACGATGGCCAGGCGTGGCCGGTCGACGAAAACGGAGGTGAACATGCCTCAGCTCCGGCCGGCCGGCGGCGGCGCAACGGGAGAGGCCAGGACCGGGCTGCCGGGCCGCAGACCCTGAAGTCCCTGGACCACGACCTGCTCGCCGCCACTCAAGCCCTCGTCGACCACGACATAGGCGCCGGCCTCGGCGCCGACCTTCAGGCGCTTGACCACGGCCTTGCCATCCTCGACCACGAAGACATAGGCGCCCTGCTGGTCGGCGATCAGCGCCGCCTGCGGCACCAGGACCTTGTCCACGGGCTTCTCGGCATGGACGGCAACATTGACCAGGGTTCCGTCGATCAGCCTGCCCTTGGGATTGGGCACGATGGCGCGGACCAGGACGGTATCGGTGGAGCGGTCGACCGAGACGTCGACGAAGTCGATCGTGCCCTGCTGCTCATAGGTCGAGCCGTCGGAAAAGCGCAGCGTGACCTTCGGTCCGGTTGAGCCGGCATCGACGCGATTATGGCCGAAGGTGACGAATTCGCGCTGGCTGACCGGGAAATTCACGTACATCGGGTCTTCGCTGACGATCAGCGCGAGCGCGCCGCTGTCGGGCGAGACGACGTTGCCCTTGGTCAGTTTGGTGCGGCCGATCCGGCCGGCGATGGGGGAGGCGATCTCGGTATAGCCGAGATTGATCTCCGCGGTCTTCAGATTGGCGGCAGCGGTGGTCGCCGAGCCCTGTGCAGCCGTCTCCTCGGCGACGCGCTGGTCGCGGACCGCGACCGAGCCGGCATTGGTGCGCAGGAGGTCCTCGGCCCGCTGGCGCTGGGTGGTGGCGTTCTGCAGCGTGCCCTGCGCACTCTCCAGCGCGCCGCGAGCCTGCTCGACCGCCGCCTCGAACGGAGCCCTCTCGATGCGAAAGAGCGGGGAGCCTTCCTTGACGGACTCGCCGTCGCGGAACAGGACCTCCTCGAGGAAGCCGGTGACGCGCGCCCTGACCTCGACCCGGTTGACCGCTTCGATGCGCCCGACGAAATCGGCGGTGCGCTCGATCGGCCGCTTCTGCGCCGGCGTGGTGCTGACCGGGATCGCCGTTGGCTGGGCGGGCTGAGCCGGCTGGGCAAGGGCGGTATGCGAGGGGCCGGTCACGACAAGGCCGGCGAGGAGCAGGAGGGCCGCTCCGTTCCAGGGCCGGCGAGCCGGAACTTCCGCAAGCTGCGCGCGCATCACCAAGACTCCCGTAGGCATCGTCCGCATTCTGCCATGACGCGTGTCATGACGCGACGGCACTGTGCGCGTTTTATTGGTGCAGCGCTATGCCGACAAGATCATGACGGGCGCTGTCGTAGCGTCCGTCTGCTTGCCGTTCAGTTCTGGACGAAGGTCGTCGGGAGTGCGCGGACGGCGGGGCCGCTGAAGCCGCTGGTCTTGAGATCGGTCGGGGCGCCGTTGCTGAAGCCGAGCGCTGCGGCCGGGCTCGGCCCCGCGACCCAGCCCCTCGCTGCCGGGTCGGTGACCTTGGCCTTGGCGGTGGCGACGCCGGCGCGGCGCGGCGCGGCCGGCTGCTGGGCGACGGCGGCGAAGAGCGAATCCAGACCGGAGCGATCGGCATCGTATTCCGCGGCCAGCGGTGTCCGCGTCTCGGTCGTGGCGACCTCGACGGCGCGCCGCTGCGGCTCGCCAGGCGCGCGGGGGCGGATCGGCGGAGGCGGATGCGAGATGCTGACCAGGCGAGCACCGGCGGACACCGCGTCCTGCTCGTCGGCCTCCTGGCTCGCAGCCTCGGGCGCGAGGCGGGCAAGGACGATCGGGCGTGTCGGCGGCAGGGGAGCCGAGACTGCCCGCCCGGCGACGACGTTCTCGATGACGGGAGCCGGCAGGTCGCCGGGGCGGCGTGGCGGCAGCGAGGCGAGGATAAGCTTCTGCTCGGCCTGCGGCAGCGGCAGGGTCGAGGCTTCGGCGGCGAGCGCGGCAAGCTGCGGCGAGCCGGCAGGCGGAGTCGGCAGGGTCAGGCTCGCCGGGCGCGCAACGGGGAGCGCGGTCGCGATCGGGGCGGGCTTCGGCGGCTCGGCCGGCTGCGGCGCGAGTGCCGCGACCTGGGTTTCCGCCGGTTCAGGTGCGGGAGCCGACGGCGCGGTCGCGCGGTTCGAGCGCTCGCGCATCAAAGCGCGGCCGGACGGTTCGGGCTGGACGGCCGGGGCATTGAAGACGGCGAAGCGGCCGCCATCGCCGCTGTTGCTGTCGCCGGCATAGGCCATGACGGTCGGCTGCGGTGTCGGCGCGCGGCGGGCTGCGGCGCGGCCGCGGCTCGGCCGGGCATCGGCCTCCTCGTCGTCGCCGCCGAACAGCGCCGCCCAGAAGCCCTTGCCGCCGCTGCCGGAGGCGATGATCGCACCCTCGTCGAAGTCGGCCGCGGCATAGCCCATCACCGAGCCGCCGCCCGAAAGGATCTCGGCCTTGGCGACCTCGTAGCCGCTCAGCGGCTTGCCGTCGGCCGGGAGGTGGACGGTCTTCTCGTCCGGGAACAGGCGCACGAGCTGGTCGCGCGTCATGCGCGGCCAGGAGCGCACCGAGCCGGCGTCGAGATGGACGAAGGGCGTGTGGGCGCCGGGATAGAAGCCGACGCCGCCGCGCTGCAGCCGCATGCCGACTTCGCGGATCTTCGCGGTCGGTGTGTCCGGCAGATAGAAATCCATCGCCTTGCCGACCATGTGCTGGCTCGACTTGGCGACGCCGCGTGAGCGCCGGCGCAGCATCGAATTGGTGCCGGGCGAGCGATAGGCCGAGACGACGTGGAAGGGTTGGTCCGAGCCGACCTTGCGGTGCACCTCCCAGGCGAGATCGAACAGGCGCGGATCCATCCGGATCGGCTCGTCGGTGCGCCAGTCGCGCATCGCCCAATTGAGCTTCTCGAGCGCCGCGGAGTCGTAGCGGCCGTCACGCCTGAAGGTGACGGTCGTCTCCTCCTTGGTGTGCATGTGCTTGATGGTGATGGTGCGGGTATCGCCGTTGGCCACGGCATCCTGGGTGCCGCGAATGCCGACGCACAGGGCAACAAGGCTCGTCACGAGGACAGCGCCGGCATGCGCAAGGCGCCCCAAAGGACGCGGCAGCCGTCTCGTCGTCTCGGCTTTCGACCAGCTCACTCTCACCTGACCCGTCTCGAAGCGCCGGCGAGCCGGTGCGGTAAACGTCAAGGAACAGTTGCCGAGAAGGCTTAACGGGTGGTTACCGGCGGCACAACCATCCCGCCTGAATTTCGGCAAGCGAGCTGCTGGCTACCCACAGATCGTGGCAAAACCGTGCCGCCGCCGCAAAGCGGCCTCAGGAGAGCCGCTCCAGGGCGGTGCGGACCAGCCGGTGGAAGCCGTAGAGATCGTCATAGGTCGTGATCGCGCCGGCCTCGTTCACCACCAGCGTATTGTAGACCAGATGGATCGGCAGCGGCTGCGGCAATCTGATCGTGCGCTCGCCGGAGCCGATCAGGCGCTTGAGCCGGTCGTGCGTCCATTCCGGGCCCAGCACCAGATCGGCGAGCGCGAACGGGTTCTCGACGCGCACGCAGCCATGGCTGAGGGCGCGCTTGTTTCCCGCGAAGAGGCGCCGATTCGGCGTGTCGTGCAGATAGACCGCATGGTCGTTGGGGAACATGAACTTGATCCAGCCGAGCGCGTTGCGCTCGCCCGGCGGCTGGCGCACCGAGATCGAGTTGCCGCGGCGGGTGACGATGTAGCCGCGCTTGGCCGCATAGTCCGGATCGGCCTTGAGACCGGGCAGGAATTCCTTCTTCAGGATCGAGGGCGGCACGTACCAGGACGGGTTGACGACGACGTATTCCATCTTGTGCGAGAAGATCGGCGTCGCCGATTCCGGCTTGCCGACGATGACGCGGGTGTCGTGCACGAGCTTGCCGTCATGGACCATGCGCATCCGGAATTCCGGGACGTTGACCATGACGTGGCTGGCGCCGAGATCAGCGGGCAGCCAGCGCCAGCGCTCCATCTGCGCGACGATGTCGCTTTCCAGGCGCGCGGCCGGCGGAGAGCCGAGCGCGGCCAGCGTCTGGTTGCTGAGCACGCCGTCGGCGCGAAGGCCGGCCTGCTTCTGGAATTCGGCCAGCGCGGTCGCGGTCGAGCGGTCGAAGACCGGCTCCTCGCTGGCGCCGAGGCCGAGGCGGGCACGGACCAGCGGCACGCGCTGGTCGCGCATGCCGAGCCGCAGCGGCGGTCCGGCCGGGATGCGCACCGAAGGCACATCCTCCTTGTCGGTGCGCAGGGTGGCGAGCTTGGCCTTGAGCCGGCGATAGCCCTCGTGCTGGGGATTATAGGCGGCGAGCACCGCGCCGGGGTCGGTTGCGCCGGCGAGCTCGGAAAGGACCTCGGTTGCCGAAGGCAGGTCGAGCACCGGGGTCAGCATCTTGGAGAGCCGGCGCGGGTCGATCCGGCCGCCGCGCGCGTCGCGGGCATAGAGCACGGCGAGGGCCGAGAGCCTGACATCGGCTTCGGCGAGGCCGTCCTTGTCGCTCGCCTCGAAAGCCGGCACGGCATAGTCGGCCGGCCGCAGCCCGTCCTGGCCGGCGCGGGCGAGCTGGGCGACGAGCAGCTTGCCTGCGGCGCTCCAGCCCTTGCCGTCGATCCAGAACGGCCGGTTCTCGTTGGCGGCATAGGCCGCGATTATGTCGGCGCGCTCGCGCTGGGCCAGCCGCGGTACCGACAGGGCCTCCTCGGCGCGTTGGGCGATGCGGGCCGAAAGCTCGAGGCCGGTCGGCAGCGTGACCACCACCTCGGGCAGGGCGGGCGGAGCGATCAGCGGCTCGGTCGGGCGCGCGAGCTGCGGTTCGGCTTCGGGCGCGGGACGGGCCAGCAGCGAAGGATCGACCGGCGGCAGTTCGGGCACGGTGATGCCGAGGAAGGCGTCATCGCCATCCGGCTGCGGCGTCACCGAGATCGCCCCGGTGGTCATGCCGCGCGCGTCATGCGGGGCGGCGAGTTCCGGCTCGTCGTCGGCGCCGGGCGAGCGCAGATCGAGCACCATTTCGGGTGGGGCGGGAATGTCGAGCTGCGGCGGTGTGGCGTCACCGGCCAGGATGCGCAGGGCCGGCGCTTCCGGCGGCGGCAGATCGAGCGTCGCGGCCTCGTTCCCCGCGCCTTGCGAGAGGGCGGTGGCGACGCCCAATGCGAGGCCCAGAACGGCGGCGGAAGCTGATTCCGCCAGACGGCGAAGGCGCATGCTGATTCCCCGGATCCCTGCGGATGCACGCCGATAACTGCGTGAGCCGCCCTGCTTCGACTAGTGCCGCCCTGCAACAGCGGCGCCCATTCTCCCCGAAGCCGGCCCCTCTCGGCTCCAGAGCAAATTGTGCATATCCGCCTGTCAGGCGGCGTCAGCCCCTGCTGCGTCGCCCTCGCCCTCGATCAGCCCGTAATCCTTGAGCTTGCGGTAGAGCGTCGAGCGGCCGATGCCGAGCTTGCGCGAGATCTCGGACATGTGGCCGCGATAATGGGCGAGGGCGAATTTGATGATCTCGCGCTCGAGCTCGTCGAGGCTGCGCATGTCGGAACCGGCGACGAGATCGAGCGCGTTGGGGTCGCGCACCGGCACCTGGACGATGCGCGGTGGCGTGTCCTCGCGCGACTCGCCCGCGATCGACGGTGGCGCTGGCGGGATGCGGACGTCGAAGCCCTGCATCTGCGCGGCGATCTGCGGGAATTCGGCAATGGTCAATTCGTCGCCATCGGCAAGGACCACGGCACGGAACATCGCGTTCTCGAGCTGGCGAACATTGCCCGGCCAGTCATAGCCGCCGAGCAGGCCGAGCGCCTCGGTGCTGATGCCGCGCAGCTTCTTGCCCTCCTCGGCGGCGAAGCGGGCAAGGAAGCCATGGGCGAGGTCGGCGATGTCCTCGCGGCGCTGGCGCAGCGGCGGCAAGGTGATCGGAAAGACGTTGAGCCGGTAGTACAGGTCCTCGCGGAACTCGCCGCGCTTGACCTGGTCGAGCAGGCTCTTGTTGGTCGCCGAGACGATGCGGATATCGACGCGGACCGACTTCTTGCCGCCGACCGGGTCGACCTCGCCCTCCTGGATGGCGCGCAGGAGCTTGACCTGGGCGTCGAGCGGCAGTTCGCCGACCTCGTCGAGGAAGAGCGTGCCGCCATTGGCCTCGACGAACTTGCCGACATGGCGTTCGGTCGCGCCGGTGAAGGCACCCTTCTCGTGACCGAACAGGATCGACTCGACGAGATTATGCGGGATCGCGCCGCAATTGACCGTCACGAACGGCTTGCCGCGACGGTCGCTGGAGCCCTGGATGGCGCGGGCGAGCACCTCCTTGCCGACGCCGGATTCGCCCTCGACGAGAATCGGGATGTTCGACTTGGCGGCGCGCTCGGCGAGCTGCACGACCCGGCTCATATCCGGGCTCTTGCTGGCGAGGTCGCGGAAGCCGAGCTGGCCAGCCGAGCGCCGCTTCATGTAGCGGATCTCATGCTCCAGCGCGCCGAGCTTGAGGGCGTTCTTGAGCGAGACCTGCAGGCGTTCGGCCCCGACGGGCTTGACCACGAAGTCGACTGCGCCCGCCCGCATGGCGGAAACCACGGTCTCGATCGAGCCGTTCGCCGTCTGCACGATCACCGGTGTCGCGATGCCGCGCTCGCGCAGGGCGGCCAGCACCGCCATTCCGTCGCGGCCAGGCATGACGAGGTCGAGCACCAGGCAGTCGATATGCTGCGATTCGTCGCCGAGCAAAGCGAGCGCCTGATCGCCGCCGTCGGCGGTCAGAACCTCATAGCCGAACCGCTTGAGCATCGCGTCGAGCAGGCGGCGCTGCACGGGATCGTCATCGACGACGAGGATGGTGGCGGACATGGACCCTCGGCAGGCAGGCGAGTCAGGCGGACGCGGTGTTCCGTTTCGGGGCACTGTCGCGGAGAAGGGTTAAGCCGCGATTAAGGCGAGAGGCCGGTTCGCGTTCAGGGGCGCGTGCGGGTCCGCGCTTCCGGCGCCGTGAAAGCCCGCCGGTAGCGCCGACTATGCGAGGTGCCTCGCGGCGGTGTCTCCGGCGCGCCTTCCGCCAGGCCCGCGACCTCGACGCGGTCGCGGCCCTTGCGCTTGGCCCGGTAGAGCGCCGCGTCGGCACGCTCGATCACGGCTTCCACCTCCTCGTCGCCGACCGTCTCGGCGATGCCGATGCTGACGGTGACCGGGCCCTGCAAGGGAGCGATGGCGCGCGAGCGCCGCGCATAGCCCGCGCGGATCGCCTCAGCCACCGTGATTGCCGGTTCGAGCGGCGTCGCCGGCAGGAGGACGACGAACTCCTCGCCGCCAAGGCGGCCGAGAACGGCGCCGGTTCCCTCGACTGCCTCGCTCAGGACCTTCGCGAGTTCCTGGATGACGAGATCGCCGGTGGCATGGCCGTAGCTGTCATTGACCTGCTTGAAGGCGTCGATGTCGCAGAGCAGGAGCGCCGCCGGCTCCTGAGGATCGACCGTGGCTAGCACGGTCTCGGCCGCGCTGAAGAAGCCGCGGCGATTGCCGATCCCGGTGAGCGGATCGGTCAGCGACTGCGCGGTCGCTTCCGCCATCAGATCGCTCGTCGTCCTGAGCAGGAAGAGGACGGCCATGGCGCACCAGCTCAGCATGGCGAAGATCCGGAAGCTGACGCCCCAGAAGGCGCTGGTCACTTCTGCCTCGCTCTCGATCGGCCCTTCGAGCGCGAAGGCGAGGGCGGGGCGGGCGACGAGGGTCGCCGCCGTCAGCACGAAGACAAGCCCGGTCAGCCGGTCGATCCTGTCGCGGCCCGGGTTCCGTGCGATCGCCCGCGCGGCGATTACGAAGATCACGGCGGCTCCGAGGCTGGCGGTGGTGCCGCGCCAGAAGATGCTCGGGCTCACGAAGCCGAACCAGAGCCCGGCGAGGATCGTGGCGAGCAGGATCGGCACGGTGATGCGATCCGCCGCCCTGCCGCCGTGCAGAAGAAGCGCGCCGCGCGCCGCGAAGAAGGCGACGCCGACCAGGAAGGCGTTGGCGATCAGGGAGAACGGCGCGGCGTTCTCGATGACGAGGCGCGCAAGGCTGAGCGCGGAGCCCAGAACGGCGCAGGCATAGGCGAGCGACCAGTTGAGCACATGGCGGCGCTCCCTCTGCTTCAGCCAGAGCGAATAGAGGGTCGCACAGAGCACCGCGGCAATGACGGGCAGAATCGCGGTCAGAAGATAGGCGTGGTCCATTCCACCATTCCGCGGTGGGACGCGTGCTTGCGAGGGCCGGTCTCAGCCTTTGGGTAGTGGGAGCCCTTACGGAAAGTCAACGCGTTCGAGCCCGCGCGAATGCCCCTCATGCGCCGCGCGTGGAACGCTCTGCTTTGCGGCTGCGGCCGTGCGCGGCGTTGATCGCGACGCCTCGACCGCGCATATGGGAGGGAATGGTTTCACCAGAGAGGTGCCTTCGACATGACGACCGCTTTCGCCGGGACGACCAACGCCAATGTCGCGCGGAGCGCCGAGGCCGGCGCCTCCAAGGCCGCCACGGCGCTCGGCATCCTGCCGGAATGGGATTTGACGCATCTCTATCCGGCGATGGATTCGCCTGCCTTCGCCGCCGATCTGGAGCGGGCCCTGGCCGAGGCGCGCAGCTTTGCGGCGCTCTACCGCGGCAAGCTCGCGGCGCTGGCCGAGCGTGCCGATGCCAGCACCGTGCTGGCCGAGGCGGTCGCAGCCTATGAGAAGCTTGAGGATCTCGTCGGCAAGATCATGTCCTATGCCGGCCTGGTCTATTCCGGCGACACCACCGATCCGCAGCGCGCCAAGTTCTATGGCGACACGCAGGACAAGGTGACGGCAATCTCGACCGAGCTGCTGTTCTTCGGGCTGGAGCTCAACCGGATCGACGAAGCCGTGCTGGCCAAGGCAGCCGCGCAGGCGCCGCTCAGCCACTGGAAGCCGTGGATCGAGGACCTCGCCAAGGACAAGCCGCACCAGCTCGAGGACCGGATCGAGGAGCTGTTCCACGAGAAGTCGGTGACCGGCCACGGCGCCTGGAACCGGCTCTTCGACGAGACCATCGCCTCGCTGCGCTTCAAGGCCGGCGGCGAGGAGCTGACGCTCGAACTGACACTGAACCGGCTGCAGGATGCCGATGGGGCGGTGCGCAAGGAGGCGGCCGAGGCGCTCGGCACGGTCTTCCGCCAGCATCTGCGGACCTTCGGGCTGATCACCAACACGCTCGCCAAGGACAAGGAAATCTCCGATCGCTGGCGCAAGTTCGAGGATGTCGCCGATTCCCGGCATCTGGCGAACCGGGTCGAGCGCGACGTGGTCGATGCGCTGGTGGCGGCGGTGCGCGAGGCCTATCCGCGCCTGTCGCACCGCTACTACAAGCTGAAGGCGCGCTGGTTCGGGCGCGAGGCGCTCGACTACTGGGATCGCAACGCGCCGCTGCCCAAGGTCGAGCAGCGCACGATTCCGTGGACCGAGGCGCGCGATACCGTGCTGTCCGCCTATGGCGATTTCTCACCGGAGATGGCCGGCATCGCCCGCCGCTTCTTCGACGAGCGCTGGATCGACGCGCCGGCACGGCCCGGCAAGGCGCCGGGCGCCTTCGCCCATCCCACCGTGCCCTCCGCGCACCCCTATGTGCTGGTCAACTACCAGGGCAAGCCGCGCGACGTGATGACGCTCGCCCATGAGCTCGGCCATGGCGTGCACCAGGTGCTGGCCGGGCCGAACGGCGCCCTGATGGCGCCGACGCCGCTGACGCTGGCCGAGACGGCGAGCGTCTTCGGGGAGATGCTGACCTTCCGCAAGCTCCTGAACGAGACGGTCGACAAGAAGCAGCGCAAGGCGATGCTCGCCGCCAAGGTCGAGGACATGATCAACACGGTCGTGCGCCAGATCGCCTTCTACTCCTTCGAGCGCAAGGTCCACGAAGCCCGCCGCTCGGGCGAGCTGACGGCGGAAAACCTCTGCGAGCTGTGGATGAGCGTGCAGTCGGAGAGCCTGGGGCCCGCGATCAAGCTCGGGCCGGGCTACGAGACCTTCTGGGCCTATATCCCGCACTTCATCCACTCGCCCTTCTACGTCTACGCCTATGCCTTCGGCGATTGCCTGGTGAACTCGCTCTACGGCGTCTACCAGAACTCGGCCGAGGGCTTTCAGCAGCGCTATTTCGCGCTGCTCTCGGCCGGCGGCACCAAGCATCATTCCGAGCTGCTGAAGCCCTTCGGCCTCGATGCGCGCGACCCGGCCTTCTGGCAGATCGGCCTCAACATGATCGAGGGGCTGATCATCGAGCTCGAGGGCATGGAATAGCGAAAGGAGCGCGCGTGAGCTCTCTGGTCTTCGACCGCGCGCTCTATCGGCGCCGCCTCGCGGCGGCGCTCGCGGCCGGCTATCCCGATTTCCTGCTGGCGCGCTGCGCCGCCGATCTCGACGAGCGGCTGTCGGCGGTGCTGCGGCGTTTCGAGGTCGCAGCCGATCTCGGCTCGGCCCTGCCGCTGGCGGCGCCGGTCCTGCGGCAGAAGGCCGAAAGCCTTTTGCGGCTGGCGGAGGCGCCCGATGCCGGCGCCGACATCGTCGGCGATCTCGAGGCGCTGCCCTTCGCGGCTGCCTCGCTCGACCTGACCGCCTCGCTGCTCGCCCTGCATGCGGTCAACGATTTGCCGGGAGCGTTGCTTCAGATCAGGCGCAGCCTTCGGCCGGACGGGCTGTTCATCGGCTGCCTGCTCGCCGGGCAGAGCCTGACCGAATTGCGCCAGGCTCTGCTTGCCGCGGAGGTCGAGGTCAGCGGCGGGGCGAGCCCGCGGGTCGCGCCCTTCGCAGACCTGCGCGATCTCGGCAGCCTGCTGCAGCGGGCGGGCTTCGCCCTGCCGGTCGTCGACAGCGAGCTCGTCACCGTGCGCTATGGCGACCTGTTCGGCCTGCTGCGCGACTTGCGCGCCATGGGCTGGGCCAATGCGCTGCTGGAACGGAGCCGCAAGCCGCTGCGGCGCGCGGTGCTGCTGCGGGCCGCCGAACTCTACGCCGAGCGCTTTTCCGACGCGGATGGCAGGCTGCGCGCGAGTTTCGAGATCGTCTGGCTTTCGGGCTGGGCGCCGCATGAGAGCCAGCAGAAGCCGCTCCGGCCGGGTTCGGCCAAGGCGCGGCTGGCGGATGCGCTCGGCGTGACGGAAGTCGGCGCCGGCGAGAAGCCGGGTGGCGAGGGGGAGCGATGAGCGACAAGCCGGTGCGGCTGGGGCGGGCCGATTTCCGCCTGTTCCGGCAGATCCCGACGCGCTGGGCCGACAACGACGTCTTCGGCCACGTCAACAATGTCGTCTACTACAACTGGTTCGACACGGTGGTGAACGCCTGGCTGATCGAGCAGGGCTTTCTCGACGTGAAGGAGAGCGATGTCGTCGGCTTGGTGGTCGGCACGCGCTGCGACTATTTCGAGAGCGTCGCCTTTCCCGAGACGGTCGAGGGCGCGCTCGCGGTCGAGCGGCTTGGGCGCTCCTCGGTGACCTACCGCATCGGGATTTTCCGGCAGGGCGGGGAACTGACGGCGGCACAGGGCCTGTTCACCCACGTCTATGTCGAGCGCGGCCCGCAGACGCCGGTTCCGATCCCGGAGAAGCTGCGCGCGGCGATGAGCGGGCTCAGGATCTGAAAACCGGGCTGTAAAAGTTGTTTCTCCGCCGGCTTCGGGCTATGCCCCGCCCTCAATGAGCGCTCCGCTCGCCCCGTCCGTCAGGAACAGGCCGCGTGATTCCCAACGACATCAAGATCACCCCCCAGCTGGTCGCCGAGCACGGGCTCAAGCCCGACGAGTACCAGCGCTTCCTGCACCTGATCGGGCGCGAGCCGACGATCACGGAGCTCGGCATCGTCTCGGCGATGTGGAACGAGCACTGCTCGTACAAATCCTCGAAGATCCATCTGAAGACGCTGCCGACCAAGGCGCCCTGGGTGATCCAGGGCCCGGGCGAGAATGCCGGCGTGATCGACATCGGCGACGGGCTCGCCGTGGTCTTCAAGATGGAGAGCCACAACCACCCGTCCTTCATCGAGCCCTATCAGGGCGCGACCACCGGCGTTGGCGGCATCCTGCGCGACGTCTTCACCATGGGCGCGCGCCCGATCGCGGTGCTCGACGCGCTTCGTTTCGGTGACCCGAGCCATCCCAAGACGCGCCATCTGGTCTCCGGCGTCGTCGCCGGCATCGGTGGCTACGGCAATTCCTTCGGCGTGCCGAATGTCGGCGGCGCCACCGGCTTCCACCGCCGCTATGACGGCAACATCCTGGTCAACGCCATGGCGGTCGGCCTCGCCCGCGCCGACGAGATCTTCTACGCCAAGGCCTCCGGCGTCGGTAAGGCGATCGTCTATCTTGGCTCCAAGACCGGCCGCGACGGCATCCATGGCGCGACCATGGCCTCGGCCGCCTTCGACGAGGGGGCTGAGGAGAAACGGCCGACCGTGCAGGTCGGCGACCCCTTCGCCGAGAAGCTGCTGCTCGAGGCCTGCCTCGAGATCATGGCCGCCGGCCATGTCGACGCGATCCAGGACATGGGCGCCGCCGGCCTGACCTGCTCGGCCGTCGAGATGGGCGCCAAGGGCGATCTCGGCGTCGAGCTCGATCTCAACGCGGTGCCTTGCCGCGAAGCGCAGATGAGCGCCTATGAGATGATGCTCTCGGAGAGCCAGGAGCGCATGCTCATGGTGATCAAGCCGGGCCATGAGGAGCCGGCCGAGGCGATCTTCCGCAAATGGGGTCTCGACTTCGCGGTCGTCGGCAAGACCACCGACACGCTGCGTTTCGTCGTCAAGCATGACGGCGAGACGATGGCCGACCTGCCGATCAAGGAACTTGGGGACGAGGCCCCCGAATACGACCGGCCCTGGGTCGAGACGCCGAAGCGGCCGGTGATCGATGCCGCCAGCGTGACGCCGCCGATGTCGAACGCCGAGGCGCTGCTCGCGCTGGTCGGCTCGCCCGATCTCTCCTCGAAGCGCTGGATCTACGAGCAGTACGACACGCTGATCCTCGGCAATTCGGCGGTGACGCCGGGTGGCGATGCCGGCATCGTCCGCATCGAGGACGGGCCGAAGGGCCTCGCCATGACCGCCGACGTGACGCCGCGTTATTGCGAAGCCGATCCGTTCGAGGGCGGCAAGCAGGCGGTGGCCGAGGCCTGGCGCAACCTGACCGCGGTCGGCGCCCTCCCGCTCGCCATCACCGACAACCTCAATTTCGGCAACCCGGAGCGGCCGGAAGTGATGGGCCAGCTCGTCGGCTGCATCCGTGGCATCGGCGAAGCCTGCAGGGCACTCGACTTCCCGGTCGTTTCCGGCAACGTCTCGCTCTACAACGAGACCAACGGCGTCTCGATCCTGCCGACCCCGACCATCGGCGGCGTCGGTGTGCTTGCCGATGTGACGAAACACGCGACCGTCGGCTTCAAGGCCGAGGGCGAGGCGATCGTCCTGATCGGCGAAACCAGGGGCTGGCTCGGCCAGAGCGCCTATCTCGCGACGGTCTGCGGCCGCGAGGAGGGCGCGCCGCCGCCGGTCGATCTCGCGGTCGAGCGTCGCAATGGCGAATTCGTGCGCACGCTGATCACCGCAGGGCGTCTCAGCGCCTGCCATGATCTTTCGGATGGTGGCCTTGCGGTCGCGCTCGCGGAGATGGCGATGGCGAAGGGCATCGGTGCCGCCATCGCGGCTCTGCCGGCCGGGCCGGCTCATGCCGTGCTGTTCGGCGAGGACCAGGGCCGCTATCTGCTGGCGCTGCCGGCCGATGCCGCCGAAGCGGTCGTCGCCGAAGCGAAGGCGGCGGGCGTGCCGGCGCAGATCATCGGCAAGACGGGTGGCAGCGTGCTTGCCCTGCCGGGCGAGGCTGCCGTCTCGATCGCTGACCTGCGCAAGACCCATGAGAGCTGGCTGCCGGACTACATGGCCGGCAAGGCCGCCTGAGGAGATCAGCCATGGCGATGGACGCCCACGAAATCGAAAACATGATCAAGGCGGCGCTGCCCGATGCGGTGGTCGAGATCAAGGACCTAGCCGGCGACGGCGACCACTACGCCGCGACGGTGACTTCGGCCGCCTTCAAGGGCAAGAGCCGGGTGCAGCAGCACCAGATGGTCTATGCCGCGCTGCAAGGCCGCATGGGAGGCGTGCTGCATGCCCTTGCGCTGACGACGGCGGTTCCCCAGAATTAGAACGAATGCATCCAGCGGGCCTTGAACCCGCCCCAGGAGATCAGGACATGACCGACATCAATGCCCGCATCGACGCCGAGGTGAAGTCCAGCGACGTCGTGCTCTTCATGAAGGGCACGCCGCAGTTCCCGATGTGCGGCTTCTCGGGCCAGGTCGCCCAGATCCTCGGCTATCTCGGCGTGCCCTATAAGGGCGTCAACGTGCTCGAGGATCAGGAGATCCGCGAGGGTATCAAGGCCTATTCGAACTGGCCGACGATCCCGCAGCTCTACGTCAAGGGCGAGTTCATCGGCGGCTGCGACATCACCCGCGAGATGTTCCAGGCCGGCGAATTGCAGGCGCTGCTGGAAGAGAAGGGCATCGCCGTCAAGCAGGCGAGCTGAACTTCATCCGTTTCAAGAAAAGGCCCGCGGCGCCAGCGCCGCGGGCCTTTTCGTTTGGGCTACTTCGCTGGCTTGAAGGCAATGCTTCCGGCAATCTTGGCGATGCCGGGCTTCAGGCCGTCGAACTGGTCGGCATCGGCGATGGCGATCAGGCGCACGAAGCGGCCATCGGGGCCGACCGCCAGATATTGCTCGAAGCGCTTGCCGGCGCCGTCGTCGCCGGCGAGCAGATAGCCTTCGGTGCCGGCGAAGGGTCGCTTCTCGCGCGTTGAGATCGTCAGGTCGCCGAAGCCGCGGGTCTGCCTCAGCAGCGTTTCCGACAATTGCTCGATGGTAAGGCCCTGAGTGGCGGCGAGCTGCCCCGCCACGATCAGGATCGGCTGCTTGCCGGAAGGATCGGCATTCAGCGGCCCGACGGTCATCAGGATGCCGGAACCGCCGAGCGTGTCCACGACCCGGAAGGGTTCGGCGGCCGCGACGGCGAAGGGCAGGGCGCCGATCTTGTCGGCCATGCTAGGCTCGCTGCCGAGGCTGATCGATTTCAGCAGGGTCTCGGCATCGTCGCCGTCGAAATCGGCGTCCTCAGGCGACTGAATGGTGACCAGGACGGTCTTGACGCCCTTCAGCAAGGCGATCCATTTGGCGAAGGTCACACCATTGGCCTTCTGGGTGCCGCTGAGCAGCGGCACCTTGCCGGCCGATGTCTCGACCTCGTCGCGATCTTCGAGCTCCACGCCCTGGCGGGCGAAATTGGCCTTGGCCGATTCGAGATTGGCGAAGAGCGCACTGAGCTGGGCATGCGCTTCCGCCGGCATCTCGACGATGACGATCGAGGCCTTGGTCTTCTCGTTCTGGAGGCCGGCAAAGCCGCTGGCCACGGTGAAGCCCTCGGGCGCGACCAGCGAAACCGTGGTGCCGGGGACGGTCTGTTTCTGTTGCGCGAAAGCAGGGACCGCGAAGGCCACGAAGAGTGCGAAAGCGCCGGTGAGGATGGCGTGCCGTGTCGAAGTCGAGCGCATTGTGTCCCCTTCCGAAAGGCCGAAGCAGGTGGGCGGCCCGGTCGGTCCGTTCTGCCCTAGATACGGGCCAGCCTAGGGCGACTTTGTGACGCGAGGTTCGGCAGTGCTGCCTGCGGGTTACGCCGGCTCACTTCACCAGGAGCCAATCGTCGACGACCAGTGCGTCGAGCCCCGAGGTGTAGAACATCAGGATCGCATCCTCGCTCGTATGCAGGATCGGCTTGCCCATGATGTTGAAGGAGGTGTTGAGGATCACCGGCACGCCGGTGAGATCGTGGAAGGCCGAGATCAGCGCGTGATAGCGCGGATTGCGCTCTGCCGTGACGCTCTGCAGCCGGCCGGTGCCGTCCTCGTGGACGACGGCCGGGACGCGCCCGCGCACGGTTTCCTTCCAGCTCAGGGTGCGCTCCATATAGGGCGAGTCCTGATAGTCCTCGAACCAGTCGGGGCCGTGCTCGGCCAGGATCGAGGGGGCGAAGGGCCGGAAGGCCTCGCGGTACTTCACCTTGGCGTTGAGCAGGTCCTTCGCGTTCGCCGGGCGCGGATCGGCGAGGATCGAGCGGTTGCCGAGCGCGCGCGGGCCGAATTCGGCGCGTCCCTGGACCCAGCCGACGAGCTTGCCTTCGGCGAGCAGCTTTGCGGTCGCGGGCGCGATCGCTTCGGGCTCGAGCTTGCGCAGGCGCGGCTCCCAGGCGGCCATCCGCTCGAAAGGCTCGGTCGAGACGGCCGAGCCGAGATAAGGGCTCAGCGGTCCCAATGGGGGGCGCCAGCCGGGATTGGCCTCGGCATAGGCGAGCCAGGCGGCGCCGAGCGCATTGCCGTCATCGGCCGGGGCCGAGGGCACGTGGACGCGGGCGAAGCCGTGGCGGCCGGCGATCTTGCCGTTAAAGGAGGAGTTGAGTGCGCAGCCGCCGGCGAGGACGAGGTTCTCGGAAGGGCAGAGTGCCGCGGTCTCGGCGAGCAGCGCCGCCATCATCTCGGCGAAGACGTCCTGGCCGCAGCGGGCGAGGTCGGCCCAGCCCTGGTCGAGCGCATCGGCCGGGCGGCGGGCGAGGATCTCGGCGCCGACCTCCCGAACCGTCGCGGCATCGGCGAAGGAGAGCTTTGTGCCTTCGATCCGGTAGAGCCGGCGCAGCAGCGCCAGCAATTCCGGGTCCTGCCGGCCATAGGGGGCGAGCCCCATGATCTTCCATTCCTCGCCCTTGGCCTGGTCGAAGCCGGCAAGATCGGTGACGAAGCCGAAATAGAAGCCGATCGAGGCGCGCCCGCTATGGCGCTTGAGCTCGGTGATCTCACCGTCCCTGAGCGCGAAGATCGCCGAAGCGCCGGTCTCGCCCATGCCGTCGACCACAAGGCAGGCGGCGTCGCGGAAGGGCGAGGACCAGCAGGCATAGGCGGCATGGCTGAGATGGTGGCCATGGCGCGAGAGGCCGGTGATCCTGGCCTCGCCGAAGGCGCGATCGAGCCCGATCAGCGTGCCGAGGCCGGCGCGCTGCTGGGCCAGATGCAGCGAGGCAATGAAGGCGCGCTCGGAGCGCTCCTGCACCATCGAGCGGTTGAATTCCGGCGAGAGCTTGAGCAGGGCATCGAGCGTGAAGGCGCCGCTGCGGTCCATCTGCGCCAGGAAGTCGGTGAACTCGGCGCCCCAGCTGGTGGCGAGGCGGAGCTCCGCGCCGCGGGGAATGTAGCGCCTGAGCAGCGATTCCATCCGCGCCGTGGTGTCCGGCTCGCAATTGGGCGCGCGCTTGTACTGGAGATAGCGCTCGGCGGCTTCCGCGAAGAGAACCTCGCCATCCGGGCCGACAATGGCGATGGCGGGGTCATGGAAGGTGGTAGCGAGGCCGATCGTGTAGGTCATGCCGACGGGTTTATGGAGCACCGGGCCGGCAGAGGCAATGTTGGGACAATGTTGGGACCGGTCAGGCCCCGCGGGCCTCAGCGGCCGAGCGCCGTCCGGATCAGGGCCAGGGCGTCCGGGCCGGCCCATTCGGCGGGCCCCTGCAATGTCGCGAGCTCGCAGCCCTGCGGATCGACCAGCAGGCTCACCGGCATGCCCTCCGCCTTCTTGGCGGCGCGCAGGTCCTGGAAGACCTTGGCCTCGGGGTCGGCGTAGTAGCTGAGGCCGACAACATCCTTCTTCGCCAGCCATTCCTTGGGCTTGTCGAGGTTGCGGGTGTCGATGTTGACGGTGACGACCTCGAAATCCGGGCCGCCGAGCGTCTTCTGGAGCTTCGCCAGCGCCGGCATCTCGAGCAGGCAGGGCGGGCACCAGGTCGCCCAGAGATTGACCAGCACGGTGCGCCCGCGCATGGCCGAGAGGCTCGTCGGCTTGCCATCGGGGCCGTTGAAGGCGAGGTCCGGCACCGGCGCCGACCGTTGCGGCACCTGGATGCCGGCGACTTCGCCCTTCACCAGCGGCCGCAGCTGCGCGAGCTTCGTCGTCGCGGCGCTGCAAGTGGAATTGCCGGCTCCGCCCTGCCCGGAGTAGAAGGCGGCCACGCCGCCGAGCGCGACCAGAACCAGCGCGCCGAGGGCCACCGCCATTTTCGAACGAGACGTCATCGTGCGTCCTCAAGAGCAGGAAAGATCGCCGTGAGCAACCGCATGTGGGGTGGGCGTTTCGCCACAGGTCCAGACGCCATCATGGAGGAGATCAACGCCTCCATCGATTTCGACCAGCGCCTGTGGCGTCAGGACATCAGGGGCTCGCTCGCGCACGCGGCCATGCTGGCCGCGACCGGGATCCTGACGCAGGACGACGTGGACGTCATCGCCAAGGGACTCAAGGGCATCGAGGCCGAGATCGAGGCCGGACGCTTCACGTTCTCGCGCGCGCTCGAGGACATCCACATGAACATCGAAGGCAATCTGCGCGAGCAGATCGGCCTTGCCGCCGGGCGCCTGCACACCGCCCGCTCGCGCAACGACCAGGTCGCGACCGATATGCGGCTTTGGGTGCGCGACGCGCTCGACCAGCTCGACGAGCAGGTCGCCGATCTCCAGCTCGCCCTCGCCGAGAAGGCCGAGATCTATGCGGGGGCGGTGATGCCGGGCTTCACCCATCTGCAATCGGCGCAGCCGGTCACCTTCGGCCATCACCTGCTCGCCTATGTCGAGATGCTGGCGCGCGATCGCAGCCGGCTCAAGGATGCCCGCGAGCGGATGAACGAATGTCCGCTCGGTGCTGCCGCACTCGCCGGCACCTCCTTCCCGATCGATCGTCACATGACGGCAGAGGCGCTCGGCTTCGCGCGCCCGACAGCGAATTCGCTCGATTCGGTCTCGGATCGCGATTTCGTGCTGGAGACGCTGTCCGCCGCCTCGATCTGTGCGATGCATCTGTCGCGCTTCGCCGAGGAGATCGTGCTCTGGGCGACGCCGCAATTCGGCTTCGTCAAGCTCTCCGACAAGTTCTCGACCGGCTCCTCGATCATGCCGCAGAAGCGCAATCCGGACGCCGCGGAGCTGGTGCGCGGCAAGGCGGGGCGCATCTTTGGCTCGCTCCAGGGCCTGCTGACCATGATGAAGGGCCTGCCGCTGACCTATTCCAAGGACATGCAGGAGGACAAGGAAGGCACGTTCGACGCGGTGCAGACCCTGTCGCTCTGTCTTGCCGCGACCGCCGGCATGGTCCGCGACATGCAGCCCGACCTCAAGGTGATGAAGAAGGCGGCGGGCCTCGGCTACGCGACCGCGACCGACCTCGCCGACTGGCTGGTGCGGGTGCTGAAGATGCCGTTCCGCGACGCGCACCACGTCACCGGGCGTCTCGTCGGGGTCGCCTCGGCCAAGGGCGTCGGGCTGGAGAAGCTCTCGCTGGCGGAGATGCAGGAGGTCGAGCCGACGATCACCGATGCGGTCTTCGCGGTGCTCGGCGTCGAGCAGTCGGTGAAGAGCCGGGTCAGCTATGGCGGCACCGCTCCCGCCAATGTGAAGCGCCAGGCCAAGCGCTGGCTGAAGCAGCTGGCGAAGGACGGAGCCCGTCCTGCCCGGGCTTGACCTGAGCCTCACTTGAAGGGGATTCTCGGGCCGGTGCTTCGCTGCGCCCGAGAATGACGCCCCACGAGCCTCGCAAGCCGCGGCGCCATTCGCTACACTGCCGTTCGAACACCGTCCGAGGATTTTCTTTCGTGCCGCATTCCCGCCTGAAACTCGGCCGTGCCGTTCTGCTGGCCAGCCTGCTCGGACTTGCGCTTTCAGCCTGCGGCCGCAAGGGCCCGCTCGAGCCGCCTCCGAACGCCAAGAACGCCATCGCCCTGCCGGACAAGCAGATTGGCGCCGTCGAGAACACACCGCCGACCGCCATGGACGCCTCGCCGCTCGGCAAGCCGGCGAAGACGAACAAGGTGATCCAGGTTCCCGAATCCTCCTTCGTGCTCGACCCCCTGCTCTGAGCTGACGATGCATCACTTCGCCTATCGCGACGGCGCGCTCTTCGCCGAGGATGTCGACCTGCGCGAGATCGCGGAGAAGGTCGGGACCCCCGTCTATGTCTATTCCTCGGCGACGATTGAGCGGCATTACCGGCTCTACGAGCAGGCCATGGCGTCGATCACGCCTGGCCGGAAGCCGCATGTCTTCTACGCCATGAAGGCGAACAGCAATCTCGGCGTGCTGAAGACGTTGGCGGCGCTGGGGGCAGGGGCGGATACCGTTTCCGAGGGCGAGATCCGCAAGGCGCTGGCGGCCGGCTTTCCGCCGGAGCGCATCGTCTTCTCCGGCGTCGGCAAGAGCGAGGGCGAGCTTGCCTTCGCAGTCGAGGCCGGGATCTACCAGGTCAATATCGAGAGCGAGAGCGAACTCGATCTCTTGTCCCGCGTCGGCGAGCGGCTCGGCCGCCGCCAGGAGGCGGTGTTCCGCGTCAACCCGGATATCGGGGCCGGCGGTCACGCCAAGATCACGACGGGCTCCTCGGCCAACAAGTTCGGCGTCTCCTTCGAGGATGTGCACCGGCTCTATGCCCGCGCGGCCAACATGGCCGGCGTCAGGATCATGGGGCTCGCCGTGCATATCGGCAGCCAGATCCGCGAGACCGGCGCCTTCGAGGCCGCCTACGCCAAGATGCGCGACCTCGTCCTGGCGCTGCGCGAGGAGGGGCACCGGGTCGACCGGCTCGATCTCGGCGGCGGGCTCGGCATTCCCTATGAAGTCCCGCGGGATTTCGATCATGGCCCCGGCCTGATCGAAGCCTATGCCGGCATGGTCGGGAAGCTGACGGCGGGGCTCGATGTCGAGCTCGGCTTCGAGCCGGGCCGATTGATCGTCGGCAATGCCGGCATCCTGCTGACCAGGGTGCTGCACCTCAATCCGCGCCCGACCAAGCAGTTCCTCGTCGTCGACGCGGCGATGAACGACCTGATGCGGCCGGCGATGTACGAGGCCTATCACGAGATCTGGCCGGTCGCCGAGCCGGCGCCGGGCACCGCTGCGGTCGCCTATGACGTGGTCGGGCCGATCTGCGAATCAGGCGACACCTTCACCACCGGGCGCGAACTGCCGCAGCAGAAGCCCGGTGACCTGATCGCCTTCATGACCGCCGGAGCCTATGGCGCCAGCATGTCCTCGACCTACAACCAGCGCCTGCTGGTCGCCGAGGTGCTGGTGAAGGGCGATCAGTTCGCGGTGACGCGGCCAAGGCAGAGCTATGAGGAGCTGATCGGCACCGATCGGTCCCCGCCCTGGCTCTCCTGACGCAGCTTCACGATTCCCGGAGCGCCTGGGCGATGCCGCGCTTCGGCGCTGGTCATGCCACATTCCCGTGCTAGCCTTGGTGTCATCTGAGAGGCATGGAGCCGCGAGGCGCGGCTCGGAGCGTCGGAATGGATGATAAGCCGCGCCGCACGGCGCTCGACCCGGTCGCGTTGATCCGCCGGAGGCTCGAACGCCTCGCGGCCGGTTCGCGGTTGTCACTGGCCTGGGAGCGGCTCTGGCCGCGGCTCTGGGCGCCGATTTCCGTCGTCCTGCTCTTCCTCGCAGTTTCCTGGTTCGGCCTCTGGCTGCACCTGCCCTGGTGGGGGCGGGCCGGCGGTGCCGTGCTGTTCGCCGCCGCCTTCGTCGCGAGCTTCTGGCCGATCGTCCGCGACCGCTGGCCGAGCCGGCGCGAGGCGCTGGCGCGGCTCGACCGCTCGATGGCGGGGGCCCATCGCCCTGCCACTGCGCTGGAAGACAGCCTCGCCGTGGGCGGGCGCGATCCGGTTTCGCAGGCGCTGTGGAAGCTGCATCTGCAACGCCAGAGCGAGCATGTGGCGGCGCTGAAGGTGAGCGCGCCGCGGCCGCTGATGGCGGGGCGTGACCGATTGGCGTTGCGCGCCGTGCCACTGCTTGCGGCCGTCACCGGCTTCTTCATCGCGGGACATGAGGTCTGGCCCCGGGTCTCGGCGGCGTTCGACTGGCGCGGCCCGGCCGCGGCGACGGTACCGGTGCGGATCGACGCCTGGATCGACCCGCCGGCCTATACGCGCCTGCCGCCGATCCTGATCGATTTCTCCCGGCTCGCCAGCCCGCGCTTCAACGTGCCCGAGAAGTCGACTGTGGTCGTGCGCATCGAGCCGGCCGGTGGTGGCGACATCCATCGCGCTGCGGCCGACGACAAGGCAGCACCGGCGGGCGCCGGCAAGCCGTCTGAGGCGGCCGTCGCAGTGCTCGAGAAGCGCTATCTCCTCGCCGGCGATGGCACGCTGCGCATCACTGGCAGCGGCGCCCCGGAACAGACGCTGAGCCTGCACGCGGTGATCGACGCCAAGCCCGAGATCGCCTTCGTGGAAGCCCCCAAGCCGGTGAGCGGCGTGCAGGGAGGGCTCGGCATCGGCTACCGCGCCAAGGATGATTACGGGGTCTCCGCCGTCGAGGTGATCGTCTCGCGGGCCGGACCGCTCACCGCCGGTCGCTCGCTGGTCGAGGCGCCCAAGCAGACGCTGCCGGCGCCGTCCTCCGCCTCCGGCGAAGAGGAGATGAAGAGCACGGTCGATTTCTCGGCCCATCCCTGGGCGGGCGCGAAGGTCAATATGAGCCTGCTGGCGCACGACGAGGCCGGCCAGGAGGGCCGCAGCGAAACGCTCGAAGTGGTGCTGCCGCAGCGCGTCTTCAGCAAGCCGCTGGCCAAGGCGCTGGTCGAGGAGCGCCGCCGGCTGGTGATGAATGTCGAGACGCGCAAGCGGGTGCAGCTCGCCATGGATGCGCTGATGATCGAGCCCGATCGCTTCATGAAGGAGACCGGGGTCTATCTCGCCATGCGGATGATCAGCGAGCGCCTGCGCCGTGCCAGCAGCGACGACCAGTTGCGCGAGGTCGCCGATCTGATGTGGGGCCTCGCCTTGCAGCTCGAGGATGGCGATCTCTCCGATGCCGAAAAGGCACTGCGCGCCGCCCAGGAGAACCTGCAGCAGGCGCTTGAGCGCGGTGCTTCCGAGGAGGAGATCAGGAAGCTCACCGAGGAAATGCGGCGCGCGATGGATCGCTATATGCGCGAACTCGCGCAGCAGATGCAGCGCCAGCAGCAGAATGGCGAGCAGAACCAGGCGCAGCTGCCGGAGAACTTCCGCACGGTGACGCCGCGCGACTTGCAGAACATGCTCGACCGGATCGAGGAGTTGTCGAGACGCGGCGACATGGCCGAGGCGCAGCGCCTGATGGAGGAGCTCAACAACCTCCTGAACAACCTCAAGACGGCGCGACCCGGCCAGCAGGATCAGCGCCAGCGTGAGATGAACCAGGCGCTCGGCGATCTCGACAGGATGACGCGCGAGCAACAGCAATTGCGCGACGAGACCTATCAGCAGGACCAGCAGCGCCAGAACCGGGCTCAGCGCGGCCAGCGGCCGGGGCAGCAGCAGGCCCGTCCCGGACAGCAGGGCCAGCGCCAGCAAGGGCAGCAGGGCCAGCGCGGGCAACGCGGCCAGCAGCCGGGGCAGCAGCCCGGCGAGCAAGGCGAGGATGGCGAGGGCGAGGACGGCCAGAACGCCGAGGGCGGCCAGGGCCAGGGACAGGGCCTGTCGCAGCGCCAGCAGGCCCTGCGCGAGCGCCTGCAGGAGCTGCAGCGGCGCATGCGCGGCATGGGCGCCGATCCGGGCGAGCTCGGCGAGGCCGAGGACGCGATGCGCGAGGCCGAGGGGCAGCTCGGCCAGGGCCAGGAGGGCGACGCCGTCGATGCACAGGGGCGGGCGCTCGACGCGCTGCGCAAGGGCGGCCAGAACCTCGCCCAGCAGATGCAGGGCCAGCCCGGTGAAGGCGAGGGCAATGAGAACGCCTATGGCGAGCCCGATGGGCGCCCGGCTGGACGGCCTTCGCCTCAGCAGCGCACCCGCGACGATCCGCTCGGCCGGCCGCAGCGCCAGCGCGACTGGGCCGATGGCCGGGTCCGTGTGCCCGGCGCCGACGAGAGCGCGACGCAGCGGGCGCGGCGCATCCTGGAAGAGCTGCGCCGCCGCCTCGGCGATCCCTCGCGACCGCTGGAAGAGCTCGACTATCTCGAGCGCCTGCTACGGCGGAACTGAGCGCTATCCTCGCATCATGCTCGGGCTCGACCCCGGCATCTCCGGCCGGAGGAGGCGTGGGTCGGCGGCCCCGTGTCGTGAGGTTCTCGGGTCTGCGCTTCGCCTCGTCCGAGAATGACGGCGAGCCTTCTGCTCGGGCCTCGCGGCAGACCAACGGGGATGCCGCGCCGAGTTATCCCCGTCCCGGAAAACCGGTGCATGATGCCCGCAGCCATGGGGAGCGCCGTCATGTCGATGAAGGGATCGCGAAGCCGCAAGAAGCCCGCCGCGCCGGTGCCGGCCGAAGAGGTTCCGGCCAAAGAGGTTCCGGCCCAGGACGTGCTGGTCGCCGAGCCTGATCTCGCCGTGACCGTGGCGCGGCTCGCCCGGCTCGCTCCGGTCGGCAAGGCCGAGATCATGGCGAACATCGCCCTGCATTTCGATCGGCTCGCCGCCCAGGCCGACGTGACGACGCGGTTGAGGGTCTGCCATTTCCTGGCTCAGGCGGCGCATGAGACCGACCGTTTCCGGACGCTGGAGGAGCAGGGCGGTCCGGCCCAGTTCGCGCGCTATGAGGGGCGCGCCGATCTCGGTAACACCGAGCCCGGCGACGGGGCGCGCTATCATGGCCGCGGCGTCTTCCAGCTCACCGGCCGGGCCAATTACCGGCGCTATGGCCGGATGCTGAACGTCGATCTCGAGGGCCGGCCTGAACTCGCACTGGATCCACGCATCTCGATCCAGATCGCCTTCGCCTATTGGCGCGACCGCAACCTCAACGCCGCCGCCGACCGCGACGACGCGGCGCGCGTCACGCAACTGATCAACGGCGGCGCCAACGGCCTCGCCGACCGCCGGCAATTGCTGGCGACGGCGAAGGGCATCTGGGTCTAGATCGGGCAGCCTGCCCGGGGGACGAAATCGGTCCGGATCACCCGTCGGCCGCGATAGGTCGGAATTCACCCGATCGGCTTAAACCTTTCGCAACGGCAGGCGGCCATAACGGGCGCGCCGCTCGCCACCTGCCGCAGAGTATGCCTTGCCGCTGGACTACAATTCGCTGCTGACGGCCTTTGCGCTTTCCGGTTGCGGATTGGCGATCACCTTCTTCGTCAGCTGGCTGGCCTCCAGGACGGAACGATTCCTGATCGCCTGGACTTTCGGCGTGGCGTTCATGGCGCTCGGCGTGCTGATCTACAGCTGGTACGCCCAGACCATGTCGCCGGCTGTCGGCGCCGCCGGATACACGATCCTGCTGACCGGCCTCGCCTTCGTCTTCGGCGCCGGCCGTGAGTTCCGCACTGGCATCCTGCCCTGGCGCAGCATGACCGTCATGGCGATCGTCTCGTCGCTCGCCATGGCCGTGCCGATGCTGGCCGGCTACAACGGCGTCGCCATCGTCATGCTCAATGTGGCGGCGACGATCATCCTCCTGATCACGGCCTGGGATTACTGGCTCGGACGCGCCGAAGCCCGGTTGGCCATCCCGCTGCTCACGGTCCTTTACGTCCTGACAGGGCTTTCCTTCGTTCCCTGTGCCATCCTGCTGCTGCTGGATGGCGAGTGGCGCCTGTCGCAGGCGCCGTCGAACTGGGCCGAAGACCTCAACATCGTCGTCTGCCTGCTCACCCTTTCCGGTATCGGCGCGCTGTCCTTGGCGCTCAACCAGGCGCGGCTGGCGCGCGGTCACAAGCGCGATGCCGAGATCGATCCGCTGACCGGCCTGCTCAACCGGCGGGCGCTGCTCAGCCGTATCGAAGACATCAAAGGTCCCGCCGCGCTCATCATCTTCGACATGGACCACTTCAAGACGACCAACGACGTCCATGGTCATCTGGCAGGCGACGACGTGCTGCGAAGCTTCGGGAAGATCCTGATGCTGTCCGCCCGGTCAAAGGGGCTCGCAGCGCGGCTCGGAGGCGAGGAGTTCGCGCTGCTGCTGCCGGGAGCCTCGCTGGTCACGGCGGCAAAGCTGGCCGATGGCGTGCGCAGGCGCCTCGCAAAGCGCCATTTCAGCGGGAATGGCGGTTCGTTTGCGAGCACTGTCAGTGCCGGTGTCGCCTGGTCCGAGCACAGCGTCATCGATTTCGACACGCTCCTGCACGACGCCGACAAGGCTCTCTATGCAGCCAAGCGGAACGGTCGCGACCGGGTCGCCGTCAGCACTGACGACACGGAACTCCTGGCCCATAGCTGGCCGTCGGCGGAGGGCCGACGCGATGCTGCCGAGCTTGTCAGACTCAAGGTCGGCTAGCGCGAAAGCCGATGTGAACCGGCTGCGCTGCTCAGCCGTGGCCGGCCCGCAGCGCCTGGTCGAGATCGGCGTAGAGATCCTCGACATCCTCGATGCCGGTCGACAGCCGCAGCAGATCGGGCGGGCAGGGCGAGCCCGCGCCCTCGATCGAGGCACGATGCTCGATCAGGCTCTCGACGCCGCCGAGCGAGGTCGCACGCTTGTAGAGCTCGACATGGGCCGCCGCCTTGATCGCGGCCTGCTCGCCGCCGCTGACCTGGATCGACAGCATGTAGCCGAAGCCGCCCTGCATCTGGCGCGCCGCGATATCATGGCCGGGATGCTGCGGCAGGCCGGGATAGAGCACGCGCGAAACCAGCGGATGGGCCGAGAGCTTCTGGGCCAGCGTCATGGCCGAGGCCGATTGGCGCTCCTGCCTGACATGGAGCGTGCGCATGCCGCGCATCAGCAGGTAAGCCTCGAACGGGCCGAGGATGCCGCCCTGTCCCTTGCGGACGGTCTTGATCCGGGCCCAGAATTCGTCGTCCTCGCGGGCGCAGAGTGCGCCGGCGACGACGTCGGAATGGCCGTTCAGCACCTTGGTCGCGGCGTGCATGACGATGTCGGCGCCAAGCGTCAGCGGGCGGGTATGGACCGGGGAGGCGCAGGTCGAGTCGACTGCGAGCCTGGCGCCGGCGGCATGGGCGATCTCGGCGACGGCGGCGATATCGGTGATGGTCCAGAGCGGGTTCGACGGCGTCTCCGCCCAGATGAGCTTGGTGACGCCCGGCTTCACCGCGGCCTTCAGCGCGACGAGGTCATCGGTCTCGACGAACTCGATCTTCAGCCCCCAGCGCGTCGCCTCGGTCAGGAGCCAGGCCCGCAGCGCCCAGTACATCACCTTGGAGGCGACGACATGGTCGCCCGGGGAGAGCGCCTGGAACACGGCGGTCGCGGCGGCCATGCCGGAGCCGAACAGCAGGGCGCCGGCCTTCGCCTCCTCGAGCATGGCGAGCACGGCCTGCGCCTCGTGCACCGTCTCATTGTCCGGCCGACCATAAATAAAGCCCGAGGAGTAGGCGTTGTCCTCGTCGCGGATATAGGTGGTCGAGACGTGGATCGGCGGCACGACCCCCTTGGTCAGCGGGTCGATCTTGCCCATGGCCTGGGCGGCGAGCGAACGGGGATGCAGCGGGCGCTTGGTCATGGGCGATCCGATTTCCACTATGTGAGACGTTTCATCTCACCATGATTGCTGCAGCGCAAGAGGCCCGTCTTGCCGGGAGCGCAGGGACACCCCATCCTTGCCGCATGAGCACGCAGACCGATAGCTCCGATCGTCAGCCGGCAGTGTGGCTGGCCCTTCTCATCGCCATCCTGCCGGTGGTCGCAGCGTCGCTGGTCGGCAGCGCGGTGACCGTGCCGCAGATCCCGGGCTGGTATGCCGGGCTCGCGAAACCTCCGTTCAATCCGCCGAACTGGCTGTTCGCGCCGGTCTGGACGACGCTGTTCGCGCTGATGGGTCTTGCCGCCTTCCGCGTGCTGCGCCGGCCGTCCGACACCATCGGCCGCAGCCGGGCGCTGCTGGCCTATCATGTCCAGCTCGCGCTCAATTTCGCCTGGTCCTGCGTCTTCTTCGGGCTGAACAGCCCGGCCGGCGGGCTCGTCGTCATCGCCTTGCTGATCGCCGCGATCCTCTGGACGATCAGGCGCTTCGCGGCCCTCCCCGACCGGTTCGCGGCCTGGCTGCTCGCGCCCTATCTCGCCTGGGTCTCGTTCGCCGCGGTGCTCAATCTCTCGATCTGGTGGCTGAACCGCTGAGGGCGCGGGGCGACCTCAGCCGATCGAGCGTTCGATAACCCGCATCACGGTCTCACGCAGCTCGGCGATGGTGAACGGCTTGGCCATCACCTCGGCGACGATAGTCTCCAGGCTCTTGGCGCGCTCGCGCTGCTCGGCATAGCCGGTCATCAGCATGATGGTGAGGTCGGGGAATTCGCGCTTCGCGGCGAGGGCGAGCGCGATGCCGTCCATCAGCGGCATGCGGATATCGGTGAGCAGCAGGTCGAAGCGGCCCTTCTCCGCCATCAGGACCTCGAGCGCCTCGGCGCCGTCGCCCGCCATCATGCAATCATGTCCGTCCATGGCGAGGCCGCGCGCGACGAGCACGCGCAGGGTTTCCTCGTCATCGACCACCAGGATGCGGGACATCGCCTCAGATCCCCGGCAGGCCGGCCTGGTCGGCGGTCTCGATCACGCCGACATAGGGGAGCTGGCGATAGGAATGGGCGACGTCCATGCCGTAGCCGACGACGAAGTAGTCGGGGCATTCGAAGCCGACATACTCGGCCTCGATGTTGACCGCGCGCTTGGCCGGCTTCTCGAGCAGGACCGCACTTGAGACCTTGGCCGCGCCGCGCGCCGCCAGCAGGTCCTTGGCGAAGGCCAGGGTGCGCCCGGATTCGAGGATGTCGTCGACCAGCAGGACCTGCCGGCCCCGGACATCACTCTGCACGTCGCGCAGGATCTCGACCTGGCCGGAGGAGATGGTGGCGGCGCGATAGCTCGAGAGATGGACGAACTCGACCTGCGGCGCCATGCCGGCGCGGTGCATCGCCCGGATCAGGTCGGCCACGAACATGAAGCTGCCCTTGAGCACGGCGACGACCAGCAGGTCGGGCGGCGAATCGGCGGCAATCTCCGCTGCCATCTCGGCATTGCGGGCGGCGATGGCGGCTTCGTCGTAGAGGACCCGGATACGCTGGGATTGGGGCATCGTCTGGCATTCCTTCCGGGCTCCGGCGCCCGTTAGCGCCGCCCCATGATCGCGGCTGAAACTGGCACTATCGATAACCCCGGCGGGCGGACAATTGAAGACCGCCGCCGTAATGCTATGGGGGTATCAGTTCGCGTTGGCGAGCGTCGCCTGCGCGGCCGCGCCGAAACGAACCTGAACGGAGCGGCCGTTTTCCGGCGGCGCCGCCAGCCGCGCCCGGAAGCGCACCAGCTCGGCCGGTTCGAGCACCGGCCGGGGCGGTTCGGCGGTCCAAGTGTAAAGCACCTGCCCGGCCTCGTCCTTCACCGCGACCGTGATCGGCGGCAGTTTCGTCTTGGTCCGGGCGATATTGGTCACGTCGCCCTCGACCACCAGGAAGCGGCCCTGCGTATCCTGGACAAGCTCGCTTTCGACGGCGCTGAAGGCAAGCCCGCGCAGATTGATGGGCAGACCGAGCTTTTCATAGAGCGCGGCGAATTGCGGCACGGTTCGGACCACTGCGTTGCGCTGCCAGAGCGCGAGGCCGAGCAGGCCGAGGCCGGCAAGCACAATTGCGGCGGGGGTGCTGACCGGCAGGCGTGATGGCGATCTGATCGCCGCCATCCAGCCTTTCGCGCGCGTCTGCTTGTGTGGCTTGGCCTGCCTGCGCGGCTTGGCCGGCGTCGGCGCCACCGCATCGTTGCGCTCGGCGGCGAGGGCCGAGACGCTTTCCTCGATCTGGGCGGCGCGGCGCAGTTCTTCTGCCAGCAGGGCGTTGGTCTCGTCCTCGCTCGGAGCGCTTGGGAATTCCTGCTCCGCAATCGCGTCGATGGCGGGCTGCGGCTCGTCCGGCTCCTGCTCCACGATCGGTGAAAGCGGGGCGGGCGCCTCGACCTGCCAGGCGGTCTGGCAGGAGGCGCAGCGGACCTTGCGACCGGATGGGCCGATCTTGGCCTCGTCGAGCTCGTAGCGGCTGGCGCAGGAGGGGCAGACGATCAGCATGGCCTTCGGGTGGTCGCTCCGCGCAGTGTTGGTCTAAGGCCGGCTTGGAAGGCGCGGCGATGGTGCCCGAACCTCTTGGTTTCCGGCGGTGCGCCAGCGCAGCCATGCCGGGAGGCGGTTCGTCCAGCCATTGGCGCAATTTATGGTTAACGTCGCGTAAAGCCGGTGCTTCTACGGGAAGAATTGCGGGGAGCGACGGCATGACCCTTCCCGCGGGCGGGCGCTCCGGGTGTAGGATCGCGGCTCGGTGAGGCCGGCGAAGCCCGATTCGGGGCGTGGCGAGATAGGAGCAGAGTTGGTTCGGTTCGAAAATGTCGGGCTGCGATACGGCATGGGGCCGGAGGTGCTGAAAGATATCAATTTCAGCATCGCGCCGCGTTCGTTCCAGTATCTGACCGGGCCTTCCGGCGCCGGCAAGACGACGCTGATCCGGCTGGTGCTGATGGCGCTGAAGCCGACGCGCGGGCTTGTCCACCTCTTCGGCCAGGACGTCTCGCGGCTGGAGGCGACGACGCTGACCGATTTCCGGCGCAAGATGGGCGTCGTCTTCCAGGATTTCCGCCTGCTCGATCACCTCACCGTCTACGAGAACGTCGCCCTGCCGCTGCGGGTGCTCGGCAAGGAAGAGGCCGGCTATCGCGCCGAGGTCGTCGAATTGCTGCGTTGGGTCGGGCTCGGCGAGCGCATGCATGCGGTGCCGTCGGTGCTGTCCGGCGGCGAGAAGCAGCGCGCGGCGATCGCCAGGGCGCTGATCTCGCGCCCGCAGTTGCTTCTCGCCGACGAACCGACCGGCAATGTCGACCCGGGGCTGGGCCGGCGGCTGCTGCGCCTGTTCATGGAGCTGCAGACGCTCGGGACCGCGGTCGTGATCGCAACCCATGATCTTGCGCTGATGGAGCAGTACGACGCGCCGCGCCTCGTGCTTGCCGACGGGCATCTCCATGTCGACGCCTGACTGGCGCGCCGAGCCGGCGGAGCAGGATGAGGATGATGAGGGCTTCGTCCAGCCGAAACCCCGCCTGCCGGTCAATCTGCGCCGGGATCAGCCGCTGGTCCCGGTCGATACGGTCGCCGGCCGCGCTCTGGTCGTGGTGATCGCGATCCTGACCTTCCTTGCCGCGCTCAGCGCCGGCGGCGCCTTGATGGCGGCGCGGGCTTCGGAGCAATGGCGTGGTGCGGTGGCCAACGAGATGACGATCCAGGTCAGGCCGGATCCGCGCCGCAATATCGAGGCTGATCTCGCCAAAGCCGTGGAGCTCGCCCGCGCCGTGCCGAGCGTCGCCGAGGTTCGCGCCATGCCGCGGGCGGAGTCTGACAAGCTGCTGGAGCCCTGGCTCGGCGCGGGACTCGATCTGATCGAGCTGCCGGTGCCGCGGCTGATCGTGCTGCGCCTCAACGCAACCGTGGCGAACGACCTCGTCGCCTTCAGCCAGACCCTGCGGCGCGAGGTGCCGACGGCCACGCTCGACGATCACCGTCTCTGGCTGCGCCGGCTCTCGACCATGGCAAACACCATCATCGTCGCCGGCGTCGCGGTCGTCATGCTCGTGCTGCTCGCGGCGGCGCTCGCGGTCGCCTTCGCGACGCGCGGCGCCATGGCGGGCAGCCGCGACAGCGTCGAGGTGCTGCATCTGGTCGGTGCCGATGACGAATTCATCGCGCGCGAGTTCCAGAACCGCTTCATCACGCTCGGCTTGCGCGGTGGCGGAGCCGGCGGCCTCGCCGCGGTCATCGCCATCGCGCTGCTCGGCTGGCTGGCTTCGGCCTGGAGCGCAACGCCCGAGGCAGATCAGTTGCAGGCGATGTTCGGCGCCTTCGAGATCGGCTGGTCGGGCTATGGGGTCGTCGTGCTGGTGGCGGTCATCGTGGCGGCTATCGCTGGTCTCGTCTCGCGGGTTACCGTGCGAAATTATCTGAAGGCGATGTCGTGATGCATTGCGGGGGGAACGCAGCGATCATGCCGCTATTGTGCCCGATTGGGCGGTTACCTTGCGGTGGTCATGGTGATGACCGCAGCGAGGCCGACTCATCTTACGCGTGCTGAGGGCGATTTGGCCGATGCGCGCCCCATCGTGACCAGGACGTCGTTCCGGCGCAGAGCCGGGCGTGCGCTGCTTTGGCTTGCCTTGGGCGGTCTAGTCGTGCTCGTCGGCGGCTATGTCAATTTCGCGTCCCGCCTCGCGCTGAACGAGGCGACGGCGCCTCGTACCGACGCGATCGTGGTCGTCACCGGCGGTGCGCAGCGCGTCGGCGATGCGATCGGCCTGCTGCATGCCGATCGTGGCTCGCGCCTGCTGATCAGCGGCGTCAACGAGCGCACGGGGCGCGAGGAACTCGCCAAGCTCAATCCGAAGGCGCGCGAGGCGCTCGCCTGCTGCGTCGATCTCGACTATCGCGCCCGCAACACCATCGGCAACGCCATCGAGACCCGGCGTTGGGTCCGTCAGCACGGCTTCCGTTCGCTGCTGCTGGTGACGTCGAACTACCACATGCCGCGCACCATGCTGGAGTTCAACCACGCCATGCCCGGCGTGCGCATCGTGCCCTACCCGGTGGTGACCGACCAGGTCGACGTCACCGCCTGGTGGAAGGACTGGCACACCATCCGCCTGCTGGTGCCCGAATACGCCAAATACCTCGTCGCCAACCTGCGCAGCCTCGTCGAGGACGACCCCGAAACCTCGCGACTCTCGGTGATCATCGGTGGCCGCAAGCCGGTTTCGCCCAAGTCGGGGGACCAGATCGGCCCGGAGCACGAGAAGCGTTCGCGTGCCCTCGGCCAGGACCGCGGCGCCTGAGACGGCGGCGCCTGAGGCGGCAGGCGCTCTTGACGGATGCGCGGCGGCAGGCTTCTTGCCGGCCATGCTCGTGCTCCGCTCGCTCCTCTTCAATATCGCCTTCTATCTCAACCTCGCCTTCTGGCTGGTCTGTGCGATGGCGACCATGCCGCTGCCGAAGCGCTTCCTGCTCGGCGTCGCCCTCAACTGGGCCGAGAGCTCGCTCTGGCTGATGCGGGTGATCGTCGGGACGCGCTGCGAGATCAGTGGCGTCGAGAACATCCCGCCGGGCGGGATCATCATGGCCGCGAAGCACCAATCGGCGTGGGAGACCTTCGCGCTGATCACGGTGTTCCGGAACCCGGTCTACATCCTGAAGCGCGAGCTGACCTGGCTGCCCTTCTTCGGCTGGTGCCTGCTGAAGATGCGGATGATCCCGGTCAATCGCGGTGCCGGCAGCCGGGCGCTGCAGATGGCGACGCGACGCGCCAAGGTCGAACTCGGGCAGAACGGCCGTCAGCTGCTGATCTTCCCGGAAGGGACGCGTCGCCCCGTCGGCGCCCCGCCCGACTACAAGTTCGGCGTTGCCCATCTCTATGGCGAGCTCGGCGTGCCCTGCGTCCCGGTCGCGCTCAATGCCGGCCTGTTCTGGCCGCGCCGCTCCTTCCTGCGCAGGCCGGGGACGATCCGCGTCGAAATCCTGCCGGCGATCCCGCCCGGCATGGACAAGAAGGCCTTCCACGCCCTGCTGCAGGAGCAGATCGAGACCGCTACCGACCGGCTGGTCAGCGAGGGAAGGGCGGAGCTTGCCCGCCTCGGCGTGCCCGCTCCTGCCAATACGCGGCAGGAGGCCGCACAGAAGAGCTGATTGAACTTGACAGCAGCGTCACTATGTTCTGATTTCGTTCTGGAACAAAGGAGGAACGGATGGCTGCTCTCGCTCTTCTGGCCGCGCCTTGCGAGGATCGCCCGGTGCGGGCCGCGCGTGAGGCTCCGCTGCGCGGCGCGGCGCAACTCGCCGAACGTCGCTTCACCGCATGGCGGGGCCGTTCGGGGCGGCGCTATGTCGCCTCGGTCTTCGCCGTTCAGGATGGGCATGCGCTGAACTTCACCGATGCGGTGCTGCTCGCCGTATCGCCGGAGCGGACGATCGTCGCGGCGCGCGACAGCGGCGCCTTCGGCATCGACGCGGCCCTGACGCGTTGGCGCGACGCGGCCGCCATGGCCGGCGCCTGCGAGATCCATGTGCATCTGCTGGCCGAGGACAGCCAGAGCCGGCGCGCCGCGCTTGCCGATCTGACGCCCGAGGCCTGAGGTTCAGGTCGAGGCGGGGCTCGCGATCCTGTCGAGCTCGGTGACGAGATGGGTGAGCAGCGGGTCGTGGATGCCCATTTCGTGCAGGTGCTCCTGGGTGCGCCGGACATAGTCCGGGTTCTCGCCCGAGACGCCCTTGCCCTGCCTTACGAGGCCGAGCACCGCCGCTTCCGGCAGGCGGCCGGCATACTGGGTATGGGCCCGGTCGGCGATGTAGGTCAGCGCATTCAAGCGGCGGCCATCGTCGAGGCGGATGGCGAGCCGCCTTTCGAGATAGACCGCGGTCGCCTGCTCGCGGGCCCGCAGATAGTCGATGGTTTCCTCGGCTTGCACAGCCGGCACGCGGAAGGCGACGCCGCGGCAGATGCCGCCGCGATCCAGCCCCAGCACCAGCCCCGGCGTCTCGGGTGTGCCGCGATGGACATGCGAGTAGATGCAGAGCGAGCGGTGGAAGCCGTGCAGCCGCGCCCCGGCGCGCTCGGCGAAATCGAAGCCAGGCCGCCAGATCAGCGAGCCGTAGCCGAAGACCCAGAGATCGTCCGGCGTCGCCGCTTCCGTCATCCGCACCCTCACAATTTGGCCCGCTTGCCTCGGCAGACAGGACGCCGCAATCCGCAAGACGATCGGCGCTGGCCTCCTGCCGCCCCGGTCGCTATCAATCCGCCGAAATCCTTGCAAGGGAGCGACCGCGCATGCCTGCCGCCACCACCGCGCGACGGAACAGCCGTTTCTGGCTTTACGCTCCGTTCGGCCTGCTCGCGCTTCTGGCGGCAGGCTGGTCCGCCCTCTGGTTCATGGCGCGTGGCAAGGTCGAGCAGCATCTCGACGCGGGCATTGCGCGCGAGGCGGCCGCCGGACGCAACTGGACCTGCCGCGACCGCAGCATCGGTGGCTATCCGTTCCGGATCGAGGTGCGCTGCGCCGGGGTGACGCTGGTCTCCTCGCGCTGGGGCGACGAGGTCAAGATCGAGACCGGTCCGGCCGTTGCCGTCGCGCAGGCGACCGCGCCCGGACATCTGATCCTGCAGGCGACCGGCCCGCTGACGGCGACGCTGCCGGCCAAGCAGAACGCCGATCTCAGCTGGAGCGCGCTCGAAGCCAGCCTGCGCCTGACCACCAGCGGTTTCGAGCGGATCTCGCTCGTCGTCCGGGAGCCGGTCGCGACGCTGCGCACGCCCGACGGGGCGGATGGCAGCCTGCGGACCGAGAGCCTTCGCTCGGCGCTGTTCGAGGCGCATCTGCGGCCGAATCAGCAGGGCTATGCCAGCCAGCAGGCGATCGATGTCGCGCTGAGCACGAAGGGCGCGGTGATGCCGGTGCTCGACGGTCTGCTCGGCGACGGCGCGCCGAGCGATCTCGACGTGCAGGCGACCATCTCGCAGTCCTTCGCCTTCCGCCGCGGCTTCAATCCCGATGCACTGGAAAGCTGGCGCACGGCCAATGGCGGGATCGAGATCACGCGGCTCGGCCTGCTCAAGGGCTCGGCGCGGCTCGAGGCTTCCGGTCGGCTCGGACTCGACGAGGCCCACCG